>JAFRIG010000061.1 GCA_017432895.1 Erysipelotrichaceae bacterium
ATCTAGCTCATAAGAGCTAGGACAACATCATCCATCATTTTCTGACTTTTTACCAAAAAGCAGTTTTCGTAGTGCACATTTTTCAAAGAACCAAATCAGTCAGATAAAACTAATTACTTGACATGTTACCTAAAGACTTTCTGTCTTTAGTATATCATCTGTTTTTGTCCAAACAGCTTTCCTTCCTGTACAATTGAATCAGAGGTATGAACATGATAATAACACAAGTTAAAGAAGCCGCCATCTATCGTAACGGCGCCTATATCACTCGTTTGGGAAACATCGAACTTAAAAAAGGCAAACAGACGATCGAGATCGATACGTTGTCCGATAAGCTCGATCCTTCAACTCTCACTCTGGCTTTGAACGAAAAAGTCAAAGGCTCCAACATCCGCGTCAATTTCCGTACGCCCGAGCAGCAAAGCGAACTCAAGAAAGACCTGACCGATTCATTAAATAAAGTAAAGGAACAGATCGCGATCTACAGCGAACAGATCGAGATCCTAAAAAAGAACACCGATTTCTCCAACAAGGAAAGCATCTCATTAAAAGAGATGGGCGAATACATCGATGCCTTGCCCGAAAAACTCGCTAAGATCAACGATCATCTTACAAAACTGAAAATAGAGGAAGAGGACTTAAACAAGGAACTGACCAAGCGCAGTAAAAAAGTCCGTTCCTACATCGTTCAGGCCGATCTGGAATGCGAAGAAGACGGCGTCTATCCTCTAAGACTGCGCAGCTATGAATCCAGTGCATCCTGGACACCGTTCTATGAGATCCACACCGGGGAAGAAGAAAAAGCTTCCGTCCGCCTCAGAGCCAAGATCCGCCAGAACTCTTTGGAAGACTGGAAGCAGATCAAAATCAAACTTTATACCGGTGATCCCAGCATTTCCGCCGATATCCCCCTACTGGATCCCCGTCATCTGAGTTTCTATCAGCCATCACCGATATTCGGCGGCGCCAGAGCAGCCAAGATGTCCGCACCGGCCAATGGCATGATGATGATGGAAGAGACGATGGCCATGGATGTGGCGGAAGCGGAAGAAGAACTGATCGAAGTCCGCTACGATGAAGCCAGTGCCAGCCGCAGCGATACGATGATGGAGTACGAACTTAACGGCACTTATGATCTCGACAATGTCAACGAGATCACCCTTGATCTGACAAGTCATGATGTAGATTGCCGCTACCATATCATCGCCGTCCCGAAAGCCGACAACTTCGGCTATCTGGCTGCGGAAGTCAAAACTCAAGACATCCAGGAAGTACTCAACTCTCCTGCCAATATCTTCCACAAAGAGACTTTCCTAGGAAACTTCTTCCTCTCTCCCGACCAGAACAAGGATACCTATGACATCTCCTTAGGCCGCGATGAAAGCATTCGTTTAAAGAGACAACAGACCCGCAAATACCGCTCCAATGTCCTGCTTAAAGGCCAGACCAAGGAGGAACAGGCCTATGAGCTGGAGATCTCTTCTTTGAAAGACAAGAGCTGTTCCATAACATTGATCGATCAGATCCCGGTCTCCGATGACAAGACGATAATCGTCGACATCGATGAGATCAGTAACGCCAAACTCGATGAAAAGACCGGGGAACTCAAATGGGAATTCGATCTGCAGCCCAATGAAAAAAGGACCTTCAAGATCGCCTATACGATCTCCTGGCCCAAAGACAAAACGCTTTATATCTGATAAAGGAAGGCGATCGCCTTCCTTTCCTTATTCTTCGTATAACGGAACAAATTCCTCTAAAAAATCCCGGATCTGAATGTGTTGCGGGCAATTGCCTTCACACAGTCCGCAATGCAGACAATCCGAAGCCTTGCCATGATCTAAAGCATAACGCTCATAGTACATCCTGGACTTTTTACCGGTGGAGGCATACAAATTAAGCAAGCCGAAGTAGCTGGGGATGTTGATGTTCATCGGACAGACTTCCATGCAATAGCGGCAACTCGTACAAGGTACCTTGATCGAACCATTGAGGATATCGGTGATCTTGGAAACCAGCTTTCTTTCTTTTTCACTCAAAGGTTTAAAATCCATCATATAGGAAGTATTATCATCCATCTGTTCCAAAGCCGACATGCCGCTTAAGACCACCATGACATTCTCCAGAGAAGCCACATAGCGGATCGCCAGCGAAGCAGGCGAGACCTTTTCATCCTGATAGAAATCATTGAACAGCTTCATAGCTTCTTCCGGCAGTCTGGCCAAAGTACCGCCCTTGACCGGTTCCATGACCACTACCTTTTTGCCGTGTCTGACAGCCGTCTCATAACATTTGCCGGATTGGGTCACTGCCGAATCCCAGTCGAAGTAGTTGATCTGCAGCTGTACGAAATCAAAAATCGGATGTTCGCTCAGGATCTTATCCAAAGTATCCGCATCATCATGGAAAGAGAAACCGATCTTTTTAGCCAGGCCCTTTTCCTTGAGCCCTGCCATGAATTCAAAACCACCGAACTTCTCCGTATTGGGATACTGATCGCGACCCATGTTATGCAAGAGGTAGTAATCGAAGTATTCCACCCCACACTTTTGTAACTGTTCGTTGAAGATCTTCTCGTAATCCTCCGGGCCCTTCACATGGTGGACCGGCATCTTATCGGCGATCGTATAGACATCGCGTGGAAATCTTTCGGCTACCGCCGGCTTAAAGAAATTCTCCGATTGTCCTTTGTGATACATATAAGCCGTATCGAAATAAGTGAAGCCTCTTTCGATAAACATATCCGCCATCTGCTTGTACTGCTCCAGATCGATGCTGGCGGGATCTTCCGCATTTAACAAAGGCAGTCTCATTGTCCCGAAACCCAGTTTCTTATTTGTCATATCGCTCCTTTCCAAGATGAAATATCTTTTTTGTATTCCCATTATCGCATTTTCTTCAGCTTAAAATCTAATTCAAAATGAATGTACCGACAGTAAAATCAATAATATAATTAAGTGAAGGAGGCAATAAACATGGGTGTTTTTTCTAAGATCCATCGTTACCGGGAAAAAGGCGAATCCGCCAACGTCAACAACGTTGAACTCTTCGGCCAGCCGGTCCGCTCTTTATTTACCAGCACAGCTGTTTTTTCACTTCATCATAAGATAGAGATCACTGATGAACATGACAATATCGCCTACTACAGCGAAACGAAGTTCCCTTCGCTGCACGATAAGACCACGGTCACCAATGCCAACGGGAATCTGGTCGCCAACATCGAAAGAAAATTCCTTTCCCTGCACCAGAGACACTTCATCTCCATGGCTGACGGGACCGATTTTGAAATGTCCACGGAACTGTTTCATCTGATCGACGATATCACCAATATCGAAGGCCTGGGCTGGCAATTGAGAGGCAACATCCTGGCTTTGAACTTCGAACTCTACGATGAAAACGACGACATCGTTGCCGTCATTTCACAAAAGATGCTGTCAATACACGACAAGTACTGTATCGACATCTATCAGATCGAAGAAGAACCGATCGTCATCGCCATCCTGGTCACGCTGCAGCACATCATCAGAGACAGAGAAGCAGCCGCTTCCGCCTCGCATTCAGCTTCATCTTCCTCGAACTGATGTATCAGCTATCGATCATTTAGTGTGTTAAAAGCCTTCGCGTTTTGCGAAGGCTTTCATTTTTTGTCTTTTCTGTTTTATCTATTCGACGGCATTGACCATCGCCATAACGTCTTCTCTGATCGCTTTGTTTACTTCCAGAGCTTTTTCCCGGGAATCCTGAACGGTGTAGAAGTAGAACTTGATCTTCGGTTCCGTTCCGGAAGGTCTCACAGCAAACCATGAACCATCTTCTAAGAAGAATCTCAAGACATTGGAAGCCGGGATGTCTTCATAGCCATTGATGTAGTCGATGACCTTTTCGACTTTGATACCCGCTACTTCTGTCGGCAGATTTTCTCTGACATAGGACATCATCCTTCTGATGCGTCTGGCTCCGGCCAGTCCTTCCAGGATCAGGTTGGGCTCATCTTCCGCAAAGTAACCGTACTTCTCATAGAGTTCCTGCAAAACATTGAACAAAGTCTTACCCTGTTTGCGATAGTAGGCTGCCGCCTCCGTCACTAACATGCCGGCCGAAATGCCATCCTTGTCTCTGATGATCGGTGAAGCCGCATAACCAACGGACTCCTCATAACCAAACAGATAGGTGTAGCCGTTTTCCTCTAAGAACGGAATGCGTCCGCAGATGTTCTTGAAACCGGTCAGGGATTCAAACATCTTCACCCCATAGGCCTCGGCGATCCTGGTCGACATCGTCGAAGTGACGATCGACTTGACCATAGCACCTTTTTCCGGCAAAGTGCCCGCATCCTTTCTGCCTTCCAGGATGTAGTTGACTAGAAGATAGCCGGTCTGGTTGCCGTTAAGTGGCACATATTCACCCTCATCGTTTCTTAACTCGATCGCAAACCGGTCCGCATCGGGGTCGGTCGCCATCAAAAGTTCAGCTCCGACTTTCTTGCCCAGTTCTTCGGCCAGTTTGAAAGCCTTGGGATCTTCCGGGTTGGGATAGCCGACGGTCGTGAAGTCGGGATCGGGATCCTTCTGTTCCTCGACGAAGTGCCAGTTGCGGAAGCCTCTTTCATTCATCATCGCTTCAAAAGGCATCGTACCGCAGCCGTTTAAAGGCGAATAGACCATCGGGATATCCAGATCCAGTTCATCGCCATCGTGGATGGCCAGTGATTTGACATGATCGATGTATTCTCTGTCGTAACTTTCATCCAGGATCTCGATATAGCCCTTGGCCAGTTCCTCATCAAAGTTGACGCTCGGTACTTCAAACGGGGAGAGCTTTTCGATCTCTTCCAGCATGCCATCGGCCACGGTGCTTGACACCTGGCAACCATCTTCCCAATAAGCCTTATAGCCGTTGTAGTCTTTGGGGTTGTGGGAAGCGGTGATGTTGATACCGGCCTTGCAGCCAAGCCTCGTGACCATGAAAGCCAGTTCCGGCGTAGCTCTGAGATCTTTAAAGATATAAGTTTTGATCTGATTATGAGCCAGGATAGCCGCGGTATGCAGACAGAATTCCCTGGACATGTGGCGGCAGTCATGGGCGATGACTACACCCTTGTCCATGGCCTCTTGACCATAGCTTTTGATGTAGTTGGCAATGCCCTGCGTTGCCCTGCCGACCATGAGATAGTTCATGGCATTGGTGCCGGCCGTGACCTTGCCTCTTAAACCTGCCGTACCGAAGGTGATGTTCTGATGGAACTTCTCTTCGATCATGGCAACATCGTCTTTCATATCGAGCAGCTGCTGATAAAGCGGATCATCTTCCTTAAGGTTTGTCAGCCATTCCTCAAATCTTTCTTGAGCATTCATTATAAATTCCTCATCTTTCACTTTTATTATAGCTGTTTATTCAACTGATTTTAAGGACTCTACCATCGCGATCTCATTGAGATGCCTACGCATGAACAGCGACACCAGCAAAGTGAAACCTAAAGTGATGATAAAGGCGAACATAAAACTCAGTGGCTTGATATTCATACCGAACATCATCATATCCATATTGATGACATTCATGATGAAGTGGTGTTCCACGACCCCCAAAGGAAAGCCCAGGATACCACCGATGATACTTAACAATACTACTTCCTTGAAGATGTAGCTGTTGACCTCCTGGTCGTGGAAACCTAAGACCTTCAAAGTAGCGATCTCCCTGATCCTTTCAGCGATATTTACCTGGATCAGGTTGATCAAAACGACTAAAGCCAGTGAGCCTGCCGCCAGGATGATGACCAGGATGATGAAATTCAAAGCCTTGATCATCGTCTCGAATTGGGCAATCAGACCGCTGAAATCGATAGTCGAATTGTAGTCCTCCAGTTTAGCCGTATCCTTCTTCAAAGAATCCGGATCGTCACTGCTGACGGCGATCGAGTTGGCATGGACGTTTTCCGAGAAAGTTCCCTCATAGTAGGCCTGCGATATGAACATGTAGTGCTGGAAATAGAACTCACAGATCCGGGCGACCTTGACTTCTCTTTTCAAACCGTTTTGCGATTCAACGGTGATGTAGTCGCCTTCCTTGATCTTGTGATTCTTCGCAAACTTCTCGGAAATGATGACCCCGCTATTATCCAGTTCGATCGGTGTTTTGCGATCCGTCTTTCTTAAATTCAGAACCTGCTTGGACTCTCTCGCATCGAAGACTTCGACGATCATCGTCCCTTCATCGCCCCCATCCAGATAGGCCTTGGTCGTATAGGTCATGAAAGGGACTACCTCACGGTTGTTGAGATCGTCTTTCAATATCTTCACGTTTTCTTCCAGATGGTGATCATTCTCCAGATCGATCTGATAGTCATAGGCAAAGATCTGCCCGAACTGGATCGAAACGATATCCGAGATCGAATCTTTGATACCAAAGCCCACCACCAGTAAAGCCGTACAGCCGGCTACGCCGATGACCGTCATCAGAAAACGCGACTTATAGCGGAAGATGTTGCGGGCTGTGATCTTGGACGTAAACGGCAATCTTCGCCAGATGAAATCGATCTTTTCCAGCAACACCCGCTTGGAAGACTTGGGTGCCTTTGGCCTCAGTAACATGGAAGGCATCTCCTTCAAGGTGGACTTGACTACCCTGTAGGTCACCGCACTCATCAGTAATGAGAAAGCCAATACGCATATCACTACATAAATTAACGGAAAATAGAATTTCATCGCCGGCAGATCATACATCAGCCGCCAGGTATTGTAGATGACGGTCGGGAAGATGAGCTGTCCCCCGACGATGCCTAGAGCCGAACCACCAAGTGAAGCCAGCAAGGCATAAAGGACATACTTGCCGATGATCTGTATCTCCGAAAAACCTAAAGCCAGGAAGATACCGATCTGGGAACGCTGTTCATCCACCAGCCTTGTCATCGTGGTCATGCAGACTAAAGCCGCCACCAGATAAAACAGGAACGGCATGGCATAGCCGATGGCCGACATCTGAGAGATGGTGTTCTTGTACATATAGGAAGAATAATGGGAATCTCTGTCTAAGATCATCCAGGAAGCAGAAGGCAGAGCATCAAGTTCCTCTTGCGCCTTATTCAGATCGTTTTGGGCCTTTTCGATCTCGTCATTGAAAGTCATCAGACCCTCGTTGTATTCCTTTAAGCCGGCTTCATATTCCCGCTTGCCGGCATCAAGCTGTCTTTGCGCATCGGCCAAAGCAGCCTGCCCCGCTTCCACCTGCCGGTAGCCCTGTTCCAGTTCGGCCTTGGAAGTCTTGAGCTTGTCTCTTGCTTCATAGAGAGTCCTCAACTGGATATAGGTATTTTCCACGGAACCGTTGAACTGGGCATCCAGCGCATCCAGCATCTCCTGTTTGGTATCAGGCTGATCCTCTGTTACATCTTCATAATTCTTTAAAGTCTCATCGATGACGCTGTTTCTGATCTGCAGACCCTGCTTCTCCACTTCCAGAGCAGCGACGGTTTGTACATAGTCTTCCGCTAAGGGATCCAAGGCAGCGATCTCTTCATCGATCGCAGCTATCCTTTTAAGGTTTTCTTCCTTTTCTTTTTTGAGCTGCTCGACGATCTGGCCGGTATAGTTGCCGGTGTCGAAGCTGGCTTCTCTGATCATGATGTAGGAAGTATAGGCAGCCGAGACTTCGGTGTAGAGGGAATCGAAGTCTGTACCTCCCGCTTCTTCCGCCTTTCTGATACCTTCATTCACCTGGGCTTCCGAGCTCTTCAGGATCTTCTCCGCCGACTCCAGTTCCTGTAAAGACACTTCCAAAGAAGTGCGGTTGGAATCGATGAGACTTTGGGAAACGATGAGTTCGATGTTGGCATCATCCAGCTTCTGTTTGGCTTCGCTGAGTTCCTGTTCGCCTTTGGCTTTCTCTTCATAGAAAGTCGCCCGGGCATCATTGAGCTTGGCGAGATTCTCGTCATAGATCTTATCTCTGAGATACGACTCCTGACCATTCCTGGTCGCTTCGATCGAACCGATCTTGGAAGCAATGTAGTCATCGTATTCATCCGTAAAAGACATCGTCTCATCGGCACCCTTGAGCGTCAGATAGATGGTCGTGTAGTAATCGAAAATGAAATTGTCGTTGGGTATGTAAAGGATCGAATCGAGATCCTGATTCTCGTTGGTCGAAGAGCCCTGGATCTTGGAAGTGTAGGCCGGAGACTTGCAGGTACCAACGATCGTGAAAGTGTCGTTTTTTAAACGTTCGGAAATATCTTCCTCATTGAGATAGACTCTGACTTTCTGACCGATCAGCCGATCCGAGCTTTCGATGCCTTCACCCAAAAACAGAGCTTCTTTACTGTTTTGCGGCATTCGGCCATTTAATAGCTGGATCTCGTTGACATTCCGATCGAGCTCTTCAAGCCGATAGACGGAGATATAGCCCGACTGTGATTCGCCATAGGCGTCCACGAAACGGGAACCGAAGACCCGATCGACATCCTCGTTTTTTCTTAAAGCTTCTATATCCTCATCACAGAAACCGTAGGAGGAATATAACTGGATATCCTGCAGATGCAGATCGTCGTTATAGACGTCCATGCTTTCACGAAGCAAGGTGCCATTGGAAAAAAGTCCCATCATAAAAGCCGATGAGACCATGACGATCATAAATAAAGACAGGAAACGGTTGAAAGTCTTCCCGATGAGCCTGAAAGTATCCCTGTTGAACATCAGTATTCGATTTCCTCGATATCGACCGGTTCGTTCATCCGGATATCCGTCACCTTGCCCGACTTGACCCTGATGATCTTCTGCGCCATCTGCGCTAAAGCCTGGTTGTGGGTGATCATGACGACCGTGATGCCGTTCTTGTAGCACATGTCCTGCAGAACTTTCAAAACCTGCTTGCCGGTAACATAGTCCAAAGCACCTGTCGGTTCATCACATAACAGAAGCTTGGGGTTTTTGGCCACAGCTCTGGCGATCGCAACTCTCTGCTGCTCACCACCGGAAAGCTGGGAAGGGAAGTTGTTCATCCTTTCTTCCAGACCGACCATCTTAAGGACGAAGACCGGATCCAAAGGATCTCTGCATATCTGCAAGGCCAGTTCGACATTTTCCTTGGCCGTCAGGTTCTGGACCAGGTTGTAGAACTGAAAGACGAAACCGATATCGTAACGGCGATAATCGCAAAGCTCTTTGCGGTCAGCTCCCGCGATATCCTTGCCATCGATGACGATGGAACCGGAAGTAGCCGTATCCATGCCACCCAGGATGTTAAGTATCGTCGTCTTGCCGGCACCGCTTTCGCCTAAAACCACGACAAATTCGCCTTTTTCGATCTCAAAAGAGACGCCGTCCAGCGCTTTGATCTGCACCTCGCCCATCTGATAGATCTTGGATACATCTTTAAATGAAATGAAACTCATAGACAATATGATTATATCAAAATATACCTATGCCGACCCATTTGGCAAATAGATAATGATAAGATAAAGCTGTAAACAAAAGGAGAAATATCATGGCTGTTTTAAGGATCAACTTTCTTTCCCGTTACCTGGGCCGTCAGGTCGATTTCAATGCGATCGTTCCCTCCTGGACTTTAAAAAGAGCCAGTGAAGAAAAATACGAAGACATCTACGATACTTCACTCCGATACAAGGTCCTGATTTTGTTACATGGCTTTTCCGGGGACTGCAACGACTATCTCAATTTCACTTCCATCACCCGATATGCCGAAGATTAAAAGATCGCCGTCATCATGCCTTCAGGCTTCAACGGCGGCTACAGCGATCATGAAACAGGCGACAAGCTGCACAACTTCGTTGCCAAGGAACTGCTGGAAGTCTGCCGCTACATGTTGCCCATATCCGATAAAAGAGAAGACACCTATATCGCCGGTCTTTCCATGGGTGGACAGGGGGCAGCCAAAATAGCGCTGGCTCATCCGGAGATCTTCTCCGAAGTCTTCTGCATGTCCGGTGCACCGGCCTCTTTAGATGGCAACAATTCAAAAGTATCTTTGGACTGGTTTGGCAAGGAAGAGGAAGTCTACCACGGCTCACCTGCCCTTGATCCGGAGAAAATAAGAGGTACCAAAGAAGATGCCTACTACATGGCTAAGAAGAACGTTGAAGACAAAGTCCAGTTACCGAAATTTAAATTCACCATCGGCGACAAAGACTTCCTCATTAAGACTGTCGACAACTTCCAGAAATATCTCAAAGACCTGGGTTACGATGTCGAATACGAAGTGATCCCGGGCTATGGCCACGAATGGGACTTCTGGGATCTCAAGATCAGAGAAGCTCTCTATTCCTGGTTCACTATTTAACACAAACATCCGCCAAACGGCGGATGTTTTCTAATCCATGATCTTTTTGGGGACCCAATTCAGATAATCGCCTGATACCAGTGAATATTCCCGACCATTGAACTGCCCCTGTATGCTGTCATGGAAACGTTTGGCTCCATGGCAATGGGCATAAATGACCTGATCGACATCATACTGTTCGGCAAGCTGGGTGAAGATCGATTCACTTTCCATGATGTTGGTCGGCGGATAATGCAGAAACATGATGAACTTCTTATAACCGTCAGCCCTGGCTGCTTCAAACGACCTGATCAGTCTGCCGGCCTCTCTTTCCACGAGCTTGGCCGCATGAGCTTCCTTTTCCTCATCCCAGCCAATTATCCTGCCTTTGCGGTCTAGATAGTAAGGGCCTTCAAAGGTATAGCCCTTGGAAGCGATGAGGGCATATTCGCCATAGACCTCGTAGCCATCCTGCAAAAAATTAAGTTGCGGCGCAAACTTCTCATTGAGTTTCTTTGTCTTGCCTGCATCCCAGAACATGTCGTGATTACCTCTGGTCAGGATCTTTTTTCCGGGCAGGGCTCTTATATAATCGAAGTCCTTTTCACATTGACTCAGATCCTTGCCCCAGCTGTGATCACCGACCAGAACCAGCGTGTCATCATCTTTTATCATCCTTGCGCAGTTTTCTCTGAACTTTTCTTCATGACCCTTCCATAGCGGATCAAAAAGCTGAACTTCCGATTTGAGTTCACATTGAAAATGAAGATGCAGGTCACCGATCGCATAAAGACTCATATGATTTCCTTCTCTACAATTTTATCACGCTTATCTCACCTCAAAGATAGATGCCGTTTTGTTTCCAAAGAGGCAATCTTTTCAATAACAGCTGAGGAAACAAATTGATCGATAGCTGAAGTATTTCATGTCAACTACTCGGCCATGAATGACCGAGCTTGTAACTATCCGGTGGTACTAGCGACTTGCGTCTTCCACCTTTGTTGCATCTGATTATTTAGAAGCTGATGTTACATCAGGGGCGATTGACTGCGCCCCACCCAGAGAAGACATGCTTCCCTGAGACTCTACGAGGTACTCAATTCCCATCCGGTAGAGATTCATTGCTCCGATGCGATCGTCATTGGAAGTATAACCGCAGTTGGTACATACGAAAGTATGTACTTTCTTATGGCGCGATCTCTTGTCAATGTGTCCGCATTTGGGGCAGGTTTGTGAAGTGTAGGTTGGATCAACTTTTATGACCTTCTGTCCATTCTCAGAGGCTTTATAGCCAAGTTTCTGTTCAAGATCATAAAAGCTCCAGCTCACCGCTTCATAGCGATCCTTCCTTAATACTCTTTCAGTGGCATGCCGGATCCCCTTGAGATCCTCAAGGACGAAGAGTGTGCCTTTGGGGTTTGATTCAACGAGTGCCTTTGATACGCAATGATTGACATCACGCATCCAACGGTTTTCTCTTTGACCAATGGCTTTCAATCTTCGTCTTGCCGAAGGGGTCTGCTTTGACTGAAGTTCGCGTCTTAGTTCCTTGTAGTGAGCTCTTTTATTCTTGATGGCTCTGCCGCTGTAAAATTTGGATCTGCCTTTGCTGTCATAGGTGTTGGCTAGAAAGTTTATGCCCCTGTCTATGCCGACTACGTTGACGACATCTGTGTCGTTTAAGATGTCCATCTCAGCTGAAACCGATATGTGCAGAAAGAACTTTCCGTGCTTACATACGACTTTGGCAGTGCCAAAAGAGTAAACGGTCTTGTCAAAATATCTCTCCACGCCTTTAATGTCATAGGTGCACTTAACGCGACCATACAATGTTCCAACAGAAAATCTTTCCTTGTTCAGAGAGTAGTCTCTGTTCCATGATAATGTCATTTGCGGGTTTTTGTATTCACACAAGGTCCAAGGATTTCTGTTCGTCCTGTTTGTTTTGTATGAACCTATCACCGTTCTTACAACATTGCATGCCATCTGTGAGGGAAGACCGTATTCACTTCGCAATGTGGCGTATGTATGCTTTTGCACAGATACTTGCGACAGGTCTTTTGTCCTGAAGATATACTCAGACACAAAAGCACAGCCTTTTGCATAGACCCTAATGCTTTCAAGCAGAAGTTGAGCATCTTTTTCTTGTGGATGTATCTGTACTTTGGCAGTCTTAACTGATTCCATAATAATTCTCTAAAATTATTATATCACATTATTTAGTGAATAATTACATGTATAAACCAATTCCTCTCCCATATGAATAAGGGAGAAACCTTGGTTATTTATTATTGAATTATTTCTAAGAACAGAAGCATCAAGTTTATAATAATCGACAAAAATGTAGAATTCTACAAGATTTTGGATTAAAGCTGGTATAATAAAATCGACAAAAATGTAGAATTCTACAAAAAAGGAGATCAAATGATAAAAAGAGACAAGTACCTGAATCTGCTTATCAGCAATAAAGAAAACGGCTTTCCTAAGGTTATTACAGGAGTTAGAAGGTGTGGGAAATCTTATCTTTTAAAAGAGATCTATAAACAATATCTTTTAGATCAGGGTGTTTCTGAGGATAATATTCTTTTGATCGAATTGGATGATGATAAAAACAGCAAATATCATGATCCTTTAGAACTGGGAACATATGTAAGGGAACGTTGTAAGGGAAAAACGATGTGTTACGTATTTCTGGATGAAATACAGGAAGTTTACACGATTGTAAATCCCAATCTTACTGATGGAAAACATGTATTGGCCAGGAAAAACGATGAACATGTGATAAGTTTTGTAAATGTGGTGCTTGGCTTGTCCAGAGAAAAAAACATCGATCTATATGTGACAGGTTCAAATTCAAAAATGCTATCGACGGATATCATTACCGAATTCAGAGACAAAGCAGTTAATATAAATCTGTCTCCATTGTCGTTTGAAGAATTTTTCAACTTCAAAAGCGGATCTGCTGCTGAAGCTTTCTATGAATATATGCAGTTCGGCGGGATGCCTTTGACTGTTTTGAAAGAAAAAGAAGATGATAAAAAAGAGTATCTGACTAACCTGTTTGAAACGACATATTTCAAAGATATTCTTGAACATAATCATTTAAAACGAAGTGAATCATTAGATGAATTGTGTAACATCATCAGTGAGCAGACAGGCCAATTGTTGAACAGTAAAAGAATAGCTGATACATACCGGAGCGTAAAACACGAATCAATTGATAAAGAAACCGTTGAGAAATACTTGGGTTTTTATAAGGATGCCTTTTTATTGAGACAAGCCGGAAGGTACGATATAAAAGGCGGATCAGAAATAGGGGCTCTCAGAAAATACTATTTTGTTGATACCGGCTTGAGAAATGCAAGGCTGAATTTTGTTTTTCCTGACGAAGGACAGATGCTGGAAAACATAATATATAACGAGTTGATCTATAATGGCTACACCGTAAATATCGGCACATTTGATAATGTTGAAAAAGATGAAAACGGGAAATCAATAAGAAAAACATATGAAGTTGATTTTTATGCAAAAAAGAACAACAGGTTTTATTACATTCAGGTGGCTGATAATATCAGCGATAGTAAAACCAGACAAAGAGAAATAAAACCATATGTATTATTGAATGATGAAATAATAAAAATAATCGTAATTAATAAACCGGTTAATGAATCCAGAGATGAACATGGTTATACTATTATCGGTGTTACAGATTTCCTGCTAAGATATATCAAATAATTATTGCCATTCTAAAAGGATGCTCAACAAAGTTATCAGAAATTTGTTGAGCATCCGTTCATATTATTATGCGATCGTATATTCGATCTTGACCTCTTCTAAACCGGAAGCTCTGATATAAAGAACAGCCTGGCCTTTTTCGCCGGTCGTCTTTACATAAGTGCCACCCATACCGCCTTCCGCTGTTACGACACTTGGACCGACTAATGTGATCGGACCCTGCGTCTCAAAGCAGATCGGAAGCTGAGCATAAGGAGCGATGTTATTGTTTTCATCAAGGACTCTGATCCTGATGGCGGCCATATCGTAGCTGTCTTTTTCAATCAGTTCAGCAGAACTGTTTTTGACTTCCAGATGCAGTTTGTGGCTGGGGCATAAGAGCCTGGTAGCTACGACCTTGCCTTCCTTGATGGCATCGAAACGCCAGATCGTCGCTTCCCCGCCCCAGTTGCCGACATACTTGCCATAGAGATCCCTGGCTTGGGAGTCAGTGATCTTATAGCGGTTCTTGCAGATAAGATACTTGGCTTTATAGATGGCCGGCAAGCCATCGACGCCATAGCGGCTTATGGCCAGTAAGACATCGTGGAACAGTTCAGCCTTTTCATCCTCAAAGCCTTCCCTTTCCTTTAAAAGTTCGCCGATCAGGTCGTCGATATGTAAAGGACCGTGGTTTAAAGCTTCGAATTCGCTTTCGCTGTATTCCTTGACGAAATCGTCATTCTTATATAATTTCACGCTGTCTGCGTTGGTGAAAACATAGAAACCTTGGATGGCACCACCGGGATAATCGCCAATGTCCATCGTCGAAGAAGTCTCCAGCACGATGTTCTCATCACCCTGGCTGGCATAGACGTAGGAAGCCAGCTTGGGATTGCGGAACATATCCATGACGCCATGGTAACAGATGCGATCTCCTGAACCGAAATCCTTATGCGTAGCATAGTCGAACATGCACCACTGGAAGACACCCGCATGTTCGCCGGAACCTAGAGCGCCGTTCATGACCCGCGCATGACGCAGGGCATGTTCTTCCCTTAGCTCCCACTTGTCAAAAGCCTTCGTCGGGAACATGTGACCATTGGCCTCCGAGATCAGATAGCCCTTCTTCATATCAGGAGTGATGTCTCTTTTCTTTCTGACTGGCGCATTATCGCCTTTGTGGGAGAAGTCGTTGAAGGCGTAGACGTCTTCCAGAAGACTGGATTTGACGATGTATCTGACCCCCGAAGTCGGACGGGTCGGATCGAGGCGATGAGCGATCTCGTTGGTTTGCGTATAGAATTCATCGTCGTCCTGGGACTCGTTGATCCGCACACCCCACAAGACGATACTGGGGTGGTTGCGATATTGAAGAACCATCTCCTCCACCTGCTTGCAGGCGACTTTTTTCCAGTCGTCATTGCCGATGTGCTGCCAGCCCGGGATCTCCGTAAATACCAGCAGGCCCATCTCATCGCAGGCATCGATGAAGGCCTGAGATTGGGGATAGTGGGAAGTACGCACCGCATTGCAGCACAGCTCTTCCTTTAAGATCCTGGCATCTTCCACCTGTAAAGAATCGGATACCGCATAACCGACATAGGGATAGCACTGATGACGATCCAGTCCTCTCATCACCAGCCTTTCGCCATTGAGATAGAAACCGTCGGCTTTGAACTCGATCGTACGGAAACCGAAACGAACTTCTTTTCTAGCCCCGTTAGGCAAGATGACCTCGCACAGATAGAGCTTAGGATCATCGACACTCCAGTTTCGGATGCGATCGACCGAGAAAGTCGTCTCATTGTTTCTGGTCGTATACTCGCACAATACTTCGCCATTTAATTCCTTGATATGGATGGTCTTTTCGACCTTGTCGTTGCCCTCTATCTGCATCTCTACATGAACCGTATTGAGTTCCGGCGTGGATACAAACAGATCGGAAATGTATTCTTTTTCTTCGATCAAAAGATGGACCGGACGATAAATACCGCCGTAAGTCAGATAGTCGATGACAAAACCAAACGGCGGGATCGCCGGATTTTCCGTGGAATCCAGACGTACAGCCACCTCACACTCTTCACCCGCTTTGACATAGTCGGTGATCTCCGCTTTAAAAGCCGTATAACCGCCTAAATGGGTCATCAGTTTCTTGCCATTGACATAAAGCGTCGCGATATGAGCTGCCCCATCAAACTGCAGAAAGACTCGCTTGTCTTTAGCCTCTTCAGGGATAAAGACCTTGCGACGATAGCCGCTGATCATCTGATACTCGTTATGATCGATATAGTGCAAAGGAAGCTCTTTTACTGTATGAGGGATCCTGACTTCTTCGACCTCTTCATCACGACCGTTTAAAAAAGCTTCGCTCCAGTTTCTCGTAAATTGCCAGTTGTCGTTTAAACTCTGCATTTTAATCTCCTATCTGTCGGTATTATTTATCTTTCTCACTGTTTTAATTTTAACATCATTAACTAAGCCATAGAACATTTTGCTTGACGAAGCCGAAAACATATTATATACTGTTAGCAGTCTAAGCACTAGAGTGCTAAAGGAGGGCCAAATAATGAATTTTACGATCAATGATGTGGATCAGGTCATCGCCAGGACTAACTGCAGTTATGAAGAAGCTAAAGAAGCGCTGATCGAAGCAGACGGCGTGGTGATCGACGCGATCATCTACTTACAGAAGAAGGACGATCCTACCAACTTCTTCCGTGGCTTTGCGAAAGACTTCACTGAAGATACGCAAAGAACTGTCGAATCGGTTGCCGAAAAGATAAGAGACGCCATTGAAACAGGCAATGCCGAAAGGATCGAAGTCAGAGACAGCCAGGACAAGAAGATCTTCTCCCTGTCACTGACCGCCGGCGCGGTTGCCGGAACCATCACCCTGCTCTATGGCGGTTTGCCTTTTGCGGTGATATCTGCCCTGATCGCCAAGTACGGACTCAACTGTCAGTTTGTGCTGATCAGAAAAGACGGCAGCGTTAGCCGCTTCTAGACCTGATCAACAGCCCCTTCCGGGCTGTTTTTTAATATAATGAAGAAAAAGGAGTTGTAAATGGAATATCCGAAAGTAGAACTGCACTGCCACATGGACGGTGCCATCCCCTATCGCCTTTTCTGTAAATACTGCCGTGAAGACGGACTTCTTAAAGAAGACACGAGTGATGAACAGTGGATCGAAAAACACGTCATGAAAGACACGATGACGCTCACCGAATGCATGGGCGAATTCGCCTTACTGACCGGGATCCTTCAAAGCAGTGAAAGACTGGAAGAGCTCAGCTATGAGCTGATCAAAGACATGTGCGATGCCGGCACCAAGCTGGCTGAACTGCGCTTCTCGCCCCAGTCTCATGTCAACGAAAAACTCACGATGGACGAAGCCGTAGAGGCCGTCTTAAGAGGAAGAAAGAGGGCTCTTGCGGAAAGACCCGAGATGGTCTGCGGGATCCTGTTATGCATGATGAATCTGGGTCTCAACCTGGGTACCATGGAAAACAACAAGTATACCGTCGAACTGGCAGCCCGATACAAGGATGAAGGGGTCGTGGGTATCGATCTGGCAGGTGACGAATGTGCTACGCCCATACAGAGCTACGCTCCCTTATTCGAATATGCCCGTTCTTTAGGTGTCAACTATACGATCCACGCCGGGGAATCGGGACCCGCGGAAAACGTCGCCTTTGCGATCCATCAGGGTGGCAAAAGGATAGGACATGGTATCCACAGCATCGAAGATGAAAAAGTCGTCGATGAGCTGGTCAATGAAGGAGTGCTCATTGAAGTATCGGTCACTTCCAACTACTTCTCCCGATGCGTCGATTCCATCGCCTCCCACCCCATTCGTAAACTCTGGGACAAGGGCGTCATGATCAATATCAACACCGACGATCCAGGCCTGATGGGCATAAACCTCAAACACGAATACGACATCATCGCCAAAAACTTCGGCTTCAGCGAAAGAGAATTCATCTTATCCAACCTCTATTCCGCCCGCGGATCCTTCTGCAAGGGCAAGGAAAGAATCATCGAAAAGCTCACCAAAGCTCTAAAGGAATGCGCATAATGGAAGAAAGATTCAACATCCACGTCATCATCGACGATGAAGGAAACAAGACCCATCTGCTGGCAACCGTAGATACAAAAGCCAACGAAGTGCTTATCTCTCAGGGCAAACCCTTAGACGACTCCGATGCGGCGATCGAAAAGCTCTTCAATGAAAAAGTAAACTACCACCTCAATATCTCTTCCTCCTTTGTCGTCCGCCTGGTCGATGAACTGCAAGGAATCGAGGTCAAGGGTGAAAAGATCGATGGCAAGAAAGCTCTGCAGCTGGTCAGAGATGATAAGCTCGATGAAGTCGTCGATGCGCTGTCCAAAACATTGGAAAAACGCAATCTGCTTAAAACGATACCATCTCTACTGACATCACTTAACGACACCTATCAGATGGATATCGCCTTCATGGATATCTTCAAGACACTGTTAAGTGAAATAAACGAGATCAACGACTGGAAAGTCAAATTAGTCAGATAGTATGTCAAAGGGCTTCAAACGAAGCCCTTTATCATTGTTTCTGTTTATCCAGATAGTATTGCAGGATCCTGACCGCCGCCTGCTGGTCGATGACCTTCTTTCTTTTTTTGCGGGAGACATTGGCATGGATCAGGAATTCTTCAGAATCCTTGGTGGTATTGCGTTCATCCTGTAAGACCACCTTGATACCCGATTCCTGTTCCAGGATCTCGGCAATTTCTCTTGACAGAGCGGCTCGAGGTCCCTCATCGTCGTTTTCCAGAAGCGGATAGCCCATCACCACCAGATCCGGTTTTTCTTCTTCAAAAAGCTCCAGGATCCTGTCGATCGCTTCATCATAGTCATCGGGTCTAAAGCGTATCGTTTTGACCGGTTGAGCCAGACGTCCGGTTTCCGAACGGGCCACCCCGCAGGTCACGCTGCCCAGATCTAAAGAGATATACTTCATAGCTATAACTTTATCCTCAGATCAGCCCGAAATGTTCAAGGGCTTTTTCAATGCCGTCGTCATCGATGTCGGCTGTCACATAATCGGCACTTTCTTTCAGGTGCTCGACGCCATTGCCCATGGCCACACCCGTTCCGGCAAATTTCAGCATCGATAAGTCATTCTCACCATCGCCAAAGGCCATGGTCTGTGAACGATAAACACCTTCTCTATCCAGGAACTTCTGAATGCCCGCTGCCTTGCCACCGGTCTTGGCGATGATATCTAAACCGGTCTCATTCCAGCTGGTGATCATGCATTCATCCAGCATATTATCCAGTTTCTGACGGATCCCGTCATCGACGAAAGCCAGACACTGGTAGATCTTTTCGCCCTGATATTCACCGATATCAGGGATGGTACCATGGGTCTGTTCCTGCGTCCTGATGACCGTGTCATCCACGAAGTTGATATAGCGTTTGTTTTCCCCGATCAAAACAAATGGTATTTTGCCGGCCTGGAAGATGGAGACCAGGATCTCCACTTCCCCGGGATCGATCTCGTTGCCATCAAACATCTTTTCATTCTTATCCAGACAGATGTTGCCATTGAGGGTCAGATAGCCATCGAAATTGAGGTCCATGATCGGCAGCTTCTTCATTTCGACCAGATCTCTGCCGGTCGCCACGACGATCTTGATGCCGTTTTCCTGCAGCTTCTTTAAAGCCTTTTTGGTACTTTCCGGGACTTGACCGGTCTTGTGAGAAAGCAAGGTCCCATCGATATCGAAGAAGACGACCTTGATATCTTTTTGGCCGTCAACACTCTGTTTTTCGATATGGAAAAGATCCGTAAAACCGGTCATTTCAAAGACATCCATGACATCCTCGTTGACGTTGATCAGCGATAAGGCTCTTCTGTTGCCTAATTCCTTTTTGGCCGCCAGAAAAACTCTTAACCCGGAAGAAGAGATATATTCGATCTCCGAGAGGTCGATGATGATATTCTGACCGCCTTTGAGGTTTTCAAACAGTGTCGCTTTGAATTCTTCCGCCGTCAGTGTGTCGATACGTCCGTAGGGACGGATGAGACAGATGTCGGCTTCTTTTGTTACATCTATTTTCATAGCGTTAATACTCCTTCAACAGATTGTTTCGCGTTTCATCCGCGAACTCGTACTGGGTCATATACTCGCCCTTGAACTGTCTTTGGGCCTGTTCACCTCCTTCGAGGTAATGATAGTAGTCGCAATCGATCACCTTCGTATTGACCGAAATGCCGTTCTTGCTTTTGAGGATGATGTCCTTGATCTCTTTAGCTTCAAAGTCCTTGATCATCTCCGCCGTCACCGTCCTTTGTAAGGACTTTAAGGATTCCGTTAAGGGTTTATCGCCCCAGAGATTGCCGATGATCATATCATTGGTACAGACCGCTCCTTTGCGGTCGATCAGATAGGCGAAGAGTTCCTTGGACTTGCTGCGATGGAAAAACAGCGGGGTACCGTTGATGAAGACTTCGAAATTGCCGAAGCACTGGACTTTGACTTCAGGCTTGGAATTTCCGGCCTTATTGTATCGCAAATGGTCCAAAGCCTTGCGCACCTGTATCTCATCCACCGGCTTAAGCAGATAGCCGCTGGCATATAAGTCGAAAGCTTCACCCATATATTCCTGATAACCCGTGATGAAGACGATGTTGGTCTCGGGGTCGATCTCCTGCAGCTGCCTGGCCAGTTCGATTCCGTTCATCTTGGGCATTTCCACATCGGAAAAGATCACATCGGGACTCTGTTGTCTCACCGCTTCCAGTACTTCTTCGGGATCAGTCGTACCCAGATGTTCACCTTCCGGGTCCAGTTTGTTCAAGATACGCAGAATGATGTTGACGATGGAACGGCGATCGTCGATCGTGATCGTACGCATTATTCCCGGCCTCCTTCTTCCAAGGGAATATAAACGGTGACATTGGATTCGTTTTCCCCGATGTCCGTTACTATCCTTCCCTTACAATAATAACTTAAACGGCTCCTGATATTCTCCAAAGCCACACTGCGGTCCTTCTTCTGACCGCTGGTCTTGGAAGCCATACCTTCGGCATTGTTCCAGACGTTGATGATGATCTCCTTGTCTGTTTTGCGGCTGGAGATGATGATCTTTCCCTTCTGCTCGACGCAAGTCAAAGCCCCGTAGTTGATCGCATTTTCCACGATCGGCTGCAGAGTCAAAGTCGGTACCATGAAGTCCATGTATTCCAGCAGATATTCGACTTCAAAATCCCGGTCGGGATCGGTCTTTTCCAGTTTGATATATTCTTTAATGAAATCCAGTTCTCTTTCAAAAGGCACCATCTCGTTAGTCGACATATCATCGATATTGTGACGCAGATAACCGGCGAAATAGCCGATACTCTTGACGGCCAGCTGGGGATCGGAATAGCACAGGTCCTGAATGGACATCAGGGAATTGAAGATGAAATGCGGGGAGATCTGTCCCAGCAGCAGGGTCGATTTGGCCTTGGCGTTTTCCAGTTGCGACTGGAAGTTTCTTTCGATCTGATCGGTCATGATCAGCACGAACATCGCAAAACCCGCCACGACCGTCGCCATGACGACGAAGTTGAGACCGTAGCTGAACATCTGGACGATGATGGCAACCAGAGGCACGACCAGATAGACCCAGAAGGCGACGATCTGCTTATGGGATAATCGATTCCTTTCTTCCAGCAGGATGACGACATCGATCATCAGGGTGATGATCGAAGTCAGATACGATAAGGGATACCAGTAGCTACGCACATAGAAGTTGCTTTCATTGATCGTATAATATAAGCCCGTAAACTGCGATATCACCAGCATCAGGAAATGGAATAAAGCCAAAGCGTTGATCATCACCTTCAATAGATCTCTTCTTTCCTTATCATAGATGGAGATATCAAAGAGATATGTTGAGGTGACATAAGCCAGTAAAGCCGAAAACATGAATTCGCCGAAATTGGCGATATATAAGCCGATCCTGATCTCCGGACCAGGCTTGCCTCTCATCAGCAGACCCCCGAAATTGGACAGCACAAAAAGCAGATCCATGATGAAGATCGTAATAAAGTATCTTTTCACCAGATTGTTGATCCGCGAAGCGATGATCGCAGCCGTAATGCCGATGATACTGATAGCGATCGCAAAGATGTCGACCGCAATATTGAACATATAAACCCCGTTTCTCATCCGGATATCCTGTTACTTATATTTTAGCCGATTTACGGATCATAGAAATAAATAATACGCCTTGGCGTATGCTTATAATTTGTGTCAGATAAGCTTAACTGGTCTTTTGTCTTTCCCGGAATTTATACTTCCGGAAAAGTTCCGGCAAAACCTGCCAGTCAAGGTAGGCGATGATGCCCGGCATCACTAGCAATAGACCCCTGAACAGAAAGATCGATACCGCGATCACAGTCAAAGTGAATAAAGCCATCATCAGACTTTGCCAGAAACAGGTGAAGGCCATCTCCAGGGCCAGCTTCATGAGTTTGAAGACTCTTGATTCTTTTCTTTCACCGATCAGCACAAAGACCAGCTGGAATTCAAAAAGCAAAAATACTATCAGCACGAAGATCGCCGCCGAAGCCAGAATGTCAAGACTTGTTTCACCGACTCTGTAGTAAGCAATGTCCCAGATCAGGATCGCAAAGGCGAGAAGATGGATGAGCCAGACCTTGGTCGACAAGACGAAGTGTTCCTTGAAAGATTCAAAGAAGATCCTTAAGACCTTATCTTCATCTTCATAGAGATAGGCCTTGGTTGAAACATTCAAAGCCGTAAAGGCTGCCCCGGCTGTCACGACAGGCAAAGAAAATAAAGTCGCAAAAAAACCGAGCAGGACGATATTGGTCAATCGTCCTGCCAGTTTTTCCATAAAGTCTTTCTGTTTCCTGTCAGACATAAAAGCTACTTGATCACCTTAAGGGAACCAAGTGAGAGCTTATTTTGGGAAGCTCCATCAAACAGGACATAGCGGTTGCCGCTGAAGTTGAAACGGACTTTCGAATCCATCGCAAAGTCGACGCTGCCAAAAGCCACCGCCGCCAGCGTGATGTCATCGACCGCCAGCGAAAGGGTCGTCTCCATGCCCGATGGCAGAGAAGAAATGACCGTCGCCTCCAGACCGTCTTCCGTGATGTTGACGAACTCCGGCCTGATACCCAAAACGTATTCGCTTTCTTGAGGAACATCGATCTTGTCGTTAGGCGTGAATTCGCATTCAAAGCTCCTGGTGGAAAGTACGATCCTGTCGCCTTGTTTCTTGCCATGGCAATTGACGAAGTTCATACTCGGATTGCCCATGAAGTCGGCACAGAAGACGTTTTCCGGCTCACCATAAAGCTGAAGCGGCGGACAGTACTGCTGCAGAAGACCGTTTTTGATAAGAGCGACCTTGGTGGAAAGAGTCATGGCTTCCGACTGGTCGTGGGTGACGTAGACGAAAGTCGAACCCGTGGTCAGGTGCAGTCTCTTTAATTCAGCCCGCATGTCGTTTCTTAACTTGGCATCCAGGTTGGACAAAGGTTCATCCATCAGAAGGACTTTGGGATTAGGGGCCAGAGTCCTGGCGATGGCGACACGCTGCTGCTGACCACCGGAGAGTTCCGCCGGATAGCGGTCCTTGTATTCTTCGATACGCATCGTCTGGCATATCTCATCGACTCTTTCTTCGATCCTTTCCTTAGGCCATTTCATATTCTCCAGACCAAAGGAGATATTTTTTCTGACCGTCATGTGCGGCCACAAAGCATAGTTCTGGAACAGGAAACCGATGTCACGCTTGTCAGGTGAGACGTTGATGCCCTTTTCGTCCGAGAAGACGCAGGTATCATCGAAGTAGATTTCGCCTTCACTCGGAGTTTCCAGTCCGGCGATCATACGCAAAGTCGTCGTCTTACCGCAGCCCGAAGGACCAAGCAAGGAGACGAATTCGCCGTCTTTGATCTCCATATTCAGATTATCTACCGCAAGCGAACCCTTGGAGAAACGCTTGCTTACATTTACCAGTTTGATTGTCGGCATATTTTATCCTCCTACACCTTTTTCGATCGAAGCGCCCGTCAGCCTTTCGACCCCGAAGTTAATGACCAGAACGACGATGATGATAAGCAGGTTGACCGCATTGGAGAACTGGGTATAACCCTTCTCGTCGTAGAACAGCAGCAGTGTCGTCAAGACACGGTTGTTGGCCGTGACCAGAATGACGAACAGCGACAGTTCACGCATGGCCGAAATAAACGGCAAGAGATAACCCGAAACGATCGTCGTCTTTTCGATCGGAACGATGATCCTGGTCATGCGTTTGACCCACGGAACGCCCATGATGATACCGGCTTCCTCGATCTCGGGAGACAGCTGCAGCATCGAGTTGACGCCGCTGCGGGAAGCCATCGGCAGATACTTGATCGTACCGATCAAAGCCAGGATGGCAAAGGATCCGTACAAGGATGGAATGATGCCGTGCTTGGTCGCAAACATGGACAGATAGATGGCTGAGAAAGCCATGGACGGGATCAGGTACGGGATGAAAGTGAGGTTTTCCACGACCTGGGAAAGTAATGATCCTCTTCTTCTGACGATGCAATAGCCGGCCAGGAAACCTAAGGTACCGGCACCGATCGAACAGGTAAAGGACAGCTTGATCGAATTCCACAAGGTCCGATAGACTTCCGAGTTACGTAAGATGCCCGGCTCGGATTGCCAGGTATCGTGGCCTTGCGCCTGACCGATCCAGAAGCTCAAAGTCAGATTGTTGAAATCGTAGACACCCGTATAGCTAAGTAGCGATTCCAAAGCAAAGGTGACCAGCGGAATGACTGACATCGTCATGACGACAAAGAAGGCCAAAATGGAGATCGGTGTACGCCACATGCCCAGATGGAAGATCGATATGTTGGCACTCTTGCCGGTGACGGTCGCATAGGATTTGCGGTTGCCGATCATCTTCTGGTTGATGAACATGATGACGATACTGATCAGGATCATGATCATGGCCAGGATGTAGCCGACACCCGGATTGGTGCCGTTGATCGAGGCATACAGTTCGGTCGTCAATACGAAGTATCGCACCGGCAGACCCAGAAACTGCGGCGTGGCAAAGGAAGCCATCGCACCGGAGAAGACCAGGATGATAGTACTCAAAACTGCAGGCATGACGATCGGGATCGTGATCCGGGCAAACATCCGCAGACGATTGGTCTTGAGGATGATGGCCGCCTCTTCCAGGTTGGCATCCATGTTATGCAGGATACCGCCGATCAGGATGTAGGCGAATGGCGCATAGTGCATGCCGGTCACGACGATGATCGGGAACTCTCCATAGGCAAACCAGGTCGGGACCTGGATGCCGGTCAGAGAATAGAAGATGCCGTTAGAACCGGTGATCTCGATATTCTTGAAGAAGTTTTTCCACGCCAGAGCTAAAGTCCAGCTGGGCATGATGTACGGGAAGATGAACAGCTTGGTAAGTAAGCTCTTCCAGCGCATGTCGCTGCGGGATACCAGCCAGGCGAAGGAACCGCCGATCGCGATCGATACCACACAGCTCCAGGCCGAAGTCTTGATGGAGTTTTTCAAAGGATCCCACAGCAGGGACTTGGAGAACTCCGATCTGAATAGCCTGTTCCAGTGGTAGGTCGTAAAGCTTCCCACGGCCTGATGGACTCTGGCCTTTTCCGACGAGTGAACGATGAAGGTATCTCTGATGATAGATACTAACGGAATGACGACCAGAAAGCCCAGGACGATCACAAAGAGTACTAAAAGAACATTGTATGGTTTACTGAGAAATGTCTTTATTCTATTCCAACGTTTTTTCACGTTCTTTTTCCCCCTCTAACAAAAAAGGGAATGGGCCTTTAAAAGCCCAAGCCCTTTTTCAAAAAATCACAAACTAAAACTATTTTATCAGCTGGATGAAGTCTTCAACGTCTGCTCTGTATTCGGCAGCCTGCTGCGCATCTTCCTGAACCAGGATCTTCTTCCATTCAACAACGCTCATATCGCCATCGGCGATCGGGTTGGAAGTGTTACCGGAGTAGTCGCCATAACGGCCTTGCATGCCTTTGTAGACGGAATCATCGTCACAAGTCATTTCGCCATCGCCATACCAGCCCTCTTCAGAGTATAACCAGATCAGGAAAGCCTTGGCCAGTTCGGGGTTGTCGGCATTTGCGACCTGCAAAGCATAGATCGGATAAATGAAACCGGCGACCGGGTTGACATCGTTAGTCGTGTATAAGAGGTTCCAGGTCGTACCATCTTCACGGGTACCACGGGACTTCAGATACTTGTTCAGTGTCAGCAGACCGCTCATCGGTTTTTCAGCAGCTGCGATATCCTTGGCGATCGTAGAGTCGGATGAACCTAAGACCATGCCGTTCTGATAGATCATCTTGATGAACTGATAGCCGGCATTCGGACAATCATCGTCCAGTACCAGATCGGTTCCGTAGTAATCTTTGTAAGCAGCTTCCAAAGCCGCTGCATTCTCATCGGAAGTCAGGTTGACTAAGAAGTTCATGTTGACACCTTCAGTTGTCGGGTCTTTCATGCAGAAAGCATTGGCATTGGCCGGATCGGTGCAGTACCATATGTTAGTGATGTCACCTTCGTTATAAGTGAAATCGGCACCGTTGTTGTACATGATGACCTTGTTGCAGTAATCCCATACCAGCAAAGGTTCGCAATCATCGCCAACCAGGGCCTTGATCTCATCGTTGTACCAGTTGTAGACATAGCCTTCTTCGACCAGGTCGGTAAGGACACGGGCACCATCCTGAATGAAGATGATATCAGCGCCGCTGACACCTTCCTTGACTTCCTGAGCGACCTGCGTTACCTGGTTGGTATCACCGATCTGCGTTCCTTCGTATTCAACTTCCGGAGCGTACTTTCTCATGAAAGCCTGGAGGGCAGAGACAGTTACGGAGTGCGTAGAATAGATGGTCAGCTTATTGCCGTTGGCAATACCGGCAGCCAGCAGTTCCTCAAAGGTCTCTGTGGCAGCCTCAGTCGGCTCATCAGCAGGTTCTGCCGGTGTCTCACCGCCGCCATTGCTTGAGCAGGCAGCCAGTGAAAGGCACATCAGAACGCTCAACAGTAAAATAAACAGTTTTTTCATTCAATTGATCCTTTCTGTATTACTGTCAATACCGGATATACCGGTACCATAATAATATTATAATACTATTTTTGAAAGCGCATACAGGTCTCTTTCCCGATAATGTTTCTCTAAATACAAAAAGATGCCGTTAAGATCATTCTTAGCAGCATCTTTACATCTGTTATTGTTGTGACACGGTATATAACGAATAGAAGTAGCCCTTGTCTTCCATCAATTTATCAAAACTGCCCTTTTCATTGACGACCCCGTTTCTTAGGATGAACAGTCCATCCAAGCGGCGCAGGATATTTTCATCCAGATCGTGGGTCACGATGATGCGCGTATAGCCATCCAGCTTTAAGATCGCATCCAGCACCTCGAATGAAGTTTTCGCATCCAGGGAAGCCGTCGCCTCATCGACAAAGAGGACCGGTGTCTTTCTAAGCAAAGCTCGCGCGATCGAGACCCGTTGCCTTTCACCACCGGAAAGACCCGAACCATTCTCACCGCAGAGATAATCTTCACCCTTTTCTTCGATCAGCTTACTTAAACCCGATAATCTTATCGCCCTGTCGACTTCCTCTTTCTCATACTGCGAGAACATCGTGATATTGTCATAGATCGTGCTGTTGAAGACAAAGACATTCTGCTGGATGATCGAAACCAGATCGTAAAGTGAACTTGGTGAGATATCCTTGAGTTCTTTATCGTCATAGAAGATCTGACCCTGATAGTCTTTGGAAGCCGCCATCAGCAGGTTCAGGATCGTTGACTTGCCACAGCCCGAACCGCCCGCAATGGCATAACAGCCTCCGGCCTTAAGTTCCATGTCAATGTCCTGTAAAACACCCTTGTCTTTCTCGTAGGCAAAGCTCAGATCCTTTATCATAATACCTTTCTTTAATTCAGGCTTTATCGGCGTTCCTTCATCAGGAATGTTCTGATTCAAAGCCTGGGCCAGTTTATCGGTCAATCCAAACGAAGACTTCATGCCCGCATAGAAAGTAGGTATAGTCTGAATAGGAGACAGGACATAGTTCATCAGCTGGACAAAAACGACCGCCGTACCGCCTGTGATGTTTTGACCTGTCAAAGCCAGAATGGCCGCCGTAAAGAAGACTCCAAACTGCAGTATACCGGCTGCGATCAAAGTGGAATAACTTACCAGTACATTGGCTCTGGTGCGATCGGATGAGGCTTTCGCCACTCCTTCACTTTGCCCCTCATGCATGTGCAGGATATTGTTTTCGGCTTTGGAACTTTTGATGATCGTAAAACCGGTCAGTGTATCCTTAAGCATTCCGGTATAGCGTTCTTTCTTATCGGAAAGTACTTTCTCGGCTTCAGCCGCTTTGTTTCCCAAAAGTAACGTCACAACCAGTGGCAGCAAAGCCATGAGGATCGAGATCACTGTCAGCTGCGGAGAGCACCACAGCATCATTCCCAATGCTCCGATAAAGATCAGTATTGACTCCAAGACCGACTGCAGCCTGGAAACAAAATCCTGTTCAATGGTATTGGCGTCATTGGAAAGAGCCGAGAGATAGACGGAACTGTTTTCCCTGGAAAAGGCCTGGATGCCCTTGTTGAGTAACTTATTGAAGGCGTATTCCCGATACTGTTTCATGGCTCTGGCCCTGAAACGGGAGAGAAAGATCGCATCAAGAAACATCGCCACCAGCATCAGCACGATCCCGATGACCATCACCATAAACAAACATTTGAGCGTGTAACTGCTCGACCCCGATATCAGATCGGTGATCTCCTTTATCAGCAAGGAAATAATCAGATTGGTGGCAGCACTACAAAGCGAAGCCACCATCGTCATCGCCAGATTGAAGCCGTTTGCGTGAAAGAACTGTCTGATGAAAGGACGCCTCAACTGCTTAAGTTCTTTCTTATTCATATGTTTTAATCCGCCAGGAAATGATAACTGATCTCGCCGTTCACCGTATCGATACGCAGCTTGTATTCGCAATCAGAATTACCGGAAGTCTTTTCGTGGAAAAGCGAAGTGACTTTATACTGGACCTGATCGCGATAAGCGTTTAGACCTAATTCGATATCACCATTCACCGTGTTGATACCGACATCCTTACAAGAGATATGACCGGCATCTACATCGCCGTTGACCGCTTCGATCTTCAGCGTCTGCCCAACACAGACGTCATCCATATCGACATCGCCGGAGACGGTATTGACCTTCATTCTTTCGCTTGTCACATCTTCCATTTCGATATCGCCGCTGACGACATCGAGATCGAGTTTATTTAAACGCAGCCCTTCCATTTCGACATCACCCGAGACATTGTTGAAGATGATATTGCAGCCATCCGGTACATGTAACGTCGCATCACCACCGCTGAATGAGCCATGGAACATCTTCTTTAAGATCCCGACTCCCTGACCATAGGGGAAGTCCTGTTCGATGCCCAAGGTATCCCCGATCTGATCGTGCATCAGCGAATCGTCATCACTGTCGTATTCCAGGATCGTCTCTTCACTTCCGGAAGGAAGGATCTTGAAGTCAAAGGATTGCGTATCGATCTTGACCGTACGGATACCGTAATACACAAAGTGTCCATGCCGGGAACTTTCGTCATATCTTTCTTTTTCCTTCGTCTCTTCTTTGCCGCCAAAAGCTTTGACGATCTGCTCGGGTTCACCAAGATCGTTTAATACTTCTTCCAGGCTTTCGCCCTGTTCGACACGATCGTTGATGATCTCTTCGAAGTATTGCAAGATATCATCCGTCTCCGGAACATTTCTTTTATTTAAAGCTTTTTTCAAGCGATACAGATATTCCTCAAGCATCATTTTTGACCTCCTTTGCGATGTAATTGAAAACATTCAGCAGTTCTTTAAAATCCAGCAGATATTCATTGATCCGGTCTTTCCCCTTTTCCGTGATCGAATAGAACTTCCTTAAACGACCGTTATGTTCGACGTTATAGGACTTGAGACAATCGCTGGCCTCCAGCCTTCGCAGGATCGGATACAACGTTGACTCCGAGATCTCGATGACATCCTGCAGGGACTGGATGATCTTATAGCCATAGGAGTCTTCCTTTAACAGCGAAGCCAGGACACAGACTTCCAGTGACCCTCTTTTTAATTGCGCTTCCATAGATACCTCCCTTCAAATGACCTCATATTTTGCAATACATGATCACTAAACCATGAAATATCGTTATCCTTTGGATCATGTTTATACCTCCTTACATATAATACTATATAACGCATAGTACTATGTGTCAAGTAATAAAAAAGAATTTCGATTTTTGTCAAAAAAATCCTGTCTGACATATACACGTAACAAAGGTATAATTGTTTTGTATTCAGAGACGGCGATTTCTATGATGTGAAGATCACCGATTATAACTAAGAGGCAATGAAGATGGCAAAAACGATTGAAACACCGAAGATAAGCGAAATATTAAATGAAGAATTCATGGAGCCTTTTGGTCTGTCTGCCTATAAGCTTGCCAAGCAGATCGATGTTCCGGTCTCCAGGATCCAGGACATCCTTCATGACAGAAGAAAGATCACCGTTGATACATCAATCAGGTTGGGCAGATTTTTTGGCATATCGGAAAGATATTTCATCAATCTTCAAAATGATATCGATTTCAGAAACGCCATGATCGAAATGACGGAATCTTATGCCAAGATCAATCCGTTTGTTTAAAAAAGTCGAAAACATTTTTGATTGTTTTTATGAACGGAAGCAACAAACGATAGATATAAAACATCTATTCGAAAATTATTTAACATGTTACGTTTTTTTCGAATATATCATATAATATTCTTGTAATCGAAAACTACTGCACTTGTTACGTTTTTTTCGGAGGAAATAATGAAAATTAAGAGAGACCGTTATCTACAAAAACTGATTGATCGAAGGCACAGCTCTTATATAAAGATAATTACAGGAATTCGCCGCTGTGGCAAAAGTTATCTGCTGAAGACGCTGTATTACGATTATCTGCTTTCACAAGGCGTTAATAATGATCAGATAATCATCGTCGAACTCGATGATGACCGTTTTGAAAATCTAAGAGAAAAGAAGCGACTTAGAGAATATATAGAAACAAAAGCTTCTGACAATAATATTCAATATTATGTTTTTGTTGATGAGGTTCAGATGGTCAAAGATTTTGAAGGAACCATAATTTCACTGAACAATCACGATAACTATGATGTGTATATTACCGGAAGCAACTCTGAGTTCTTGTCAAAGGATATTTCCACGAGATTTAAGGACAGGGGAAGTGAAATAAGAATCCACCCACTATCTTATGAAGAATACTATTATGCATATCAGGGCGATAAGCGATTTGCCTTAAGGGACTATCTGACTTATGGCGGAATGCCGCGCCTGTTTGATGAGAAAACGGAAGCGGATAAAATATCTTACCTGAATAATCTTATTAACAGAACGTATTTAAGTGATGTTGTAGAAAGGAACGATCTCAAACTTCCTGAAGAGATGAGCTCTTTATTTGACTTGCTTTGTTCAACAACCGGTTCCTTAATTTCTCCCAGCAGTATTGCAGGAACACTTCAGGCTGATAAGCATGTAAAGATAGATGACGAAACCGTTTTTTCCTATGTTCAATACCTGGAAGATGCTTTCATTTTTGAAAAAGCCAGAAGATATAACATAAAAGGCAAAGAATATCTAAAAACACCATTCAAGTTATATCCTGAAGATGTCGGGTTAAGAAATGCCAGAATCAATTTCCGTCAGCAGGACAGAGGATTTGGCATTAAAAATGTTGTTTACAACGAGTTAAGAAACAGAGGTTATGCAGTAGATATCGGTCTTTTGGAAACCAGAGAGAGAAATTCAGAAGGTAAGCAGGTATATAAGCAGAACGAAGTTGATTTCATAGCCCGTTTTGCCAGCAAAGAATATTACATTCAAGTAATGGACGAAGTACCTGAAGGGCAGCATGCGAAAAATGAATATTCAAATTTAATAAAGGTACCTGGATCATTTAAAAAGATTGCCGTCATCAACAAGCCTTTCAAATCCTACACTGACGAGAAGGGGATACTGATAATATCGCTGGAAGAGTTTTTGATTGACCGGGATTCTTTAAATCTGTAGAAGGTGAGTATCGAGAAAAGATTTGGCCGGCACATAAAAACGAATTCAAAAAGGCCGCCGAAGAATACGAACCAAAGATATCAGAATAAGAAGAGAAAAAAAGAGATTGAAGATACAACATGATCAACAATCTCTTATTGTTTAATAGTGTCAATTATTTACAACTGTCTTTGTGATACTGATTTTCTAGTAAAGCAGAGTATCCGTTTTTGCGACGTAATCGATCAGCTGCTTTCTGTAGTAATCGATATATTCCTTGTTGTCCGGATCTCTCTTTATAGTCCTTCTTAAGACTCGGGCATAGCCCAAGACCTTGGCCTTTTCCAGAACGGAAGCTTTAAAGTCTTCGTCCTTTCCTTCGAAATAGAAATCGAACAGCTTGGCCATGATCTGCTGAGCCAGATCCCAGTCGATCTTTAAGAAGTTGGTGATGTTGTCGTGATTTAATTCACCGAAACCGCAGTAAGCCAGATAGATGGATGCGAATTCCAAGATCGGATGACCCCAGGAGAGAGTATCCATATCCAGAAGTATCGCTTCGCCATTACCATAGTGGACGTTGCTGCAATGATAGTCGCCATGGATCATGTAGTGATGTTCCGGGATTTCATCGATCAGCTTCAGCAGCTTGTCGCAGGTCTCATCGGGAATATGGCCCTTTAACCACTCCGCCCTGTCTCTGGCTGCCTTCTTGGCATCGGGCAAGGCATCGGAACTGACCTCAGTTCCATGGATCTCCTTAAGCATATCCGCATAGATCTTCACATAGTGATCGATATTATCCGGATCCTGCAGGATCAGTTTGGTGATGGACTTGGAATTGAGCAGTTCAAAGACCGAACCGAATTTATCGCCGACCTTTACCACATCAAACGGGATCGCCGTATTGACACCCATGACTAAAGCTCTCTTGGCCAGTTCTCTTTCTCTTTTGATATCCTCTAAAGCATCCGGATTTTTGTAGACCTTTAAGATCGTATCCGGATTGATCCGATAGACGATACCGTTGGAACCTTCACCGATCACTTCACAGCCTTCCACCGACAGATGACGGTAACCCTTTTCGATATCCATCATCTCCGTGAAACCCGTCATCGAGAAGATCTCGTAGATCTCGGAGTTGCAGTTGACGATCTTCAGATCGGCTTCCTTTTTCTTTAAACGCAGGATCTGCCTGAGACCGGCGGATGATATATAGTTGAGCTCATCGGCATCGATGACTACTTTCCCTTCCGGATATTCACTTCTGGCAGCGGCGATCTCTGCACCGACCTGTTCGGCATTGTTGGTATCGACACTTCCTTCCAGATGAAGTGTCAGGACACCGTTTTCATATTCATATCTCATATCACAAACCTCTCATCTGAATTTCTTGCCCATCGTCAGGATGTTCCAGCGTCCGTTTCGCTTGTATCTGACACTATCCATCGATTTCTTGATCATATAGATACCTAAGCCGCCGATCTTGCGATGATGGACTTCGCTCTTGATATCGGGATCTTCTTTCGCCAATGGATCAAACGCCATACCGTCATCCAAAAGCGTGATATCGACATTGTCACCATCAAAAGCCAGTCGGATCCACACCTTGCCGGTACCCTCTTCCTGACCCTCATAGGCGTAATGGGCGACATTGACGAAAGCCTCTTCCAAAGACAGCGTCATCGCCATCGTCTGTTTCAATCCGGCTTCGTGTTTCTCCAGCTCTTCTTCCAGGAAAGCCAGGACATCGTGCAGATGTTTATCATCGGCCTCGAATTCCCTGATGATCTCCTCTTCGCATTCCGGCATCTCATTTCCTTCATATTCAAAAGGAGAGGTCGTCACGATCTCTTCGTTCATAGCCTCATTCTCCTCTTGTTTTAAGGATTCGTTTTCCAAATCAAACAGCATTTTGATAAGAATGCCTCTCTTTCAGACTATTCGATGGTCAGTATCTCCGTGAAGCCGGTCATCTCCAGGACTTCCATGATCTCTTCATTGACGTTGCAAAGAGCCATCTGACCCTTGGCAGACATCGTCTTCTGGGCATTGAGGAAGACTCTTAAACCCGCCGAAGAAACGTACTCCAGATCCTTGAGATCCAGCGTCAGTTCGCTGATGTTTTCAGGAAGCTCTTTGAGTTCTTCCTCCAGCTGCGGTGAAGTAATGGTATCGAGCCTGCCTGATAATTCCAGTCTGCAGGAATCGTCTTTGATCACTTTATTTATTTCCATAAGCACCTCCTATATTGAATTAATGTTAATGATTTAGATCCAGTTTTATTATATTATACCTTCTATCTTTCCTGTCGGAAAATTAGAAACATTTATATCGTCAGGTCACTTCCATTTCTTTGATCATGAACTCATTGCCCTGCAGTAGATAGGTATTTTCACTTTGACAATGAGGACAGGTCTTGCCATAGACGATGGTGTTATAGTCATGGCCGCAGTTATCGCAATGTGTGATGGCTTCGATCTTTTCGATGATGAGTTTGCAATCGATCATGTTTTCGTGTTTGCTGACCGCCCAGTTCCAGCAGTCGATGAGATAATCCGGGATGATCCCGGTCACCGTCCCGATCTGTAAGGTCACCGAATTGACATGGCTGACATTGTTCTCTTTAGCCAGTTCTTCGATCTGATCGATCACATGAAAGACGACACCGAGCTCATGCATGCTTCTGCGCTTTCTTCCACTCTTTATGTTTCTTTTCGGATGCCTTCTCTTCCTCCGTCTTCTTGCCAAACTTGATTTGAACAGCCCGTTTAGCCGCATAAGGAATGATGGCCTTGAACTTGTCTTCGGACTTGATCATCGTCGAATTTTCCGGATGATCTCTGAACAGATGGATGGCATCGAATTCGCACTTGGTCGTACAGATACCGCAGCCGATACACTTGTTTTCATCGACAACGGAAGCACCGCAGGACAGACAGCGGGCCGTTTCGATCTTCACCTGTTGCTCTGTCAGAGTCTTATGGGCATCTTTGAAGGAAAGACGGTAATCGAAACTTTCATCCATACCCGCTTCCTGTCTACCGGCATGATCGTAGTCATCGACTTCGATGTTGTCCTTATCCAACATGATGAATTCCCGACGGTTCTTGCCGATGGTCATGGAAGTACCGGGTTGTACGAAACGATGTAAGGAGTCGGCTGCCTGATGGCCCTGTTCGATCGCATCGATCACGAATTTGGGACCCGTGTAGACATCGCCACCCACAAAGATATCTTCTTGCGCCGTCTGGTAGGTCAAAGGATCAGCCACCGGATAGTTGCCATGCCAGTACTCGACCTTGCTGTCTTTGAGCAGGTCGCCCCAGACAATGGACTGTCCGATCGCATAGATCACATGATCGGCCTCAACAGATAAGGTATCATCCTCATCATAGGAAGGATTGAACTTTCCATTCTCATCGATCGTCGACAGACACTTCTTGAAGACGACTTCCTTGATCTTGCCGTCATTATCACGAATTATTTCCTTAGGACCGAAGCAGTTGTTGATCCTGACGTTCTCTTCTTCCGCTTCCGCGATCTCCAGCTTTGTTGCCGGCATGCTGTTTCTATCTTCCAGGCAGAAGATAGAGACTTCATCCGAACCTAAACGATGAGCACTGCGGGCACAGTCGATCGCGACATTGCCGCCACCAACGACTACCGTCTTGCCCGGCAGTTTATCCTGGATGCCATCAGAGACCCGATGCAGGAAATCGACCGCGATATAGGTATCGGGACCGCTTTCCCCTTCAATACCCGGCAGCTTGCCGCCCTGGCAGCCGATCGCGATATAGAAGGCCTTGTATCCCTCATCTCTTAACTGCTCAATGGTGATGTCCTTTCCGACTTCCACACCGCACTTGATCTCTACACCCAAGGCTTTGATGACATCGATCTCGGCATCGATGACATCATTCTCCAGTTTATAGGAAGGGATACCGTAATGCATCATGCCACCTGGTTTTTCATTTTTTTCAAATACGGTCGGCAGATAGCCCTTGGTCGCCAGATAGTAGGCGCAGGAAAGACCGGCCGGACCGGCACCGATGATGGCGATCTTTTCTTTCCAGTGTTTTTCCACATTGGAAGGAATGACTACCGGCGGGATATAACGGGTTTCGGCGTCAAGATCCTGTTTAGCAATAAACTTCTTGACCGCATCGATGGAAACGGCCTGATCGAACAGACCTCTGGTACAGGCATCTTCACAACGCTTGTTGCAGACACGTCCGCAGATCGCAGGGAAGGGATTGTCCTTCTTGATCAAAGCCAGCGCATCCTGATAACGACCCTGAGCGGCCATCTTCAGATAGCCCTGGATGGCGATATGCGCCGGACAAGCCGTCTTGCAGGGAGCGGTACCGCTGTCGTAGCAGTTGATGCGGTTATTGTCGCGATAATCTTCGTCCCACTTGTCTTCACCCCAGGAAAGATGATCGGGGAGTTCGTGTTTGGGATAGACCATCGGTCCGTTCTTCGTACATAATTTCTGACCCAGTTTCACCGCCCCGGCCGGACAGTATTCCACACACTTGCCGCAGGCGACACAGTTTTTAGGATCGACCTTGGCGGTATAGGCACTGCGGGAGAGGTTCGGGGTATTGAAAAGCTGCGAGGTACGAAGGGCGTTACAGATGTTGACGTTGCAGTTACAGATGGCAAAGATCTTATCTTCGCCATCGATGTTGGTGATCTGATGAACGAAGCCGTTGTCTTCGGCATTCTTCAGTATCTGCATCGCTTCTTCATAAGTGATGTCATGGCCCTTGCCCGTCTCGCGGCAATAATCGGCCATATCACCGACACCGATGCACCAGTCTTCGCAGGAGTCGCCTGACCCTTCACCCATCTTGGCTCGGCCATAACGGCAGGAACAGATACCGACACCCAGATGGCCTTCATATTTTTTCAGCCAGTGGGAGATGTGTTCGATATCGAGGGTCTTGTTTTCCAAAGAGATGGCCTTTTCCACCGGAATGACATGCATACCGATACCGGCGCCGCCGGGCGGAACCATTTCCGTGATACCGGCCAAAGGAATGAAAGTCATCCTCTCAAAGAACTGCGCCAGCTCCGGGAACTCATCGATCTGTTCCTTTAACATATTCGTAAACTCGGCGGAACCCGGTACGAACATCGGCAGCTGGTAGCGTTTGATCCTTTCGGCATTTTCAATCGGACCATCCTTGCCATAGTGATCGCCATAGTCGTACTCCAAAAGACCGCGATGTGCCATTTCTTCCAACACTTCTTCCAGATGATTTTTCTCGACCCCGGTCAAAGCGACCATCTGATCAAGGGTGTAATGTTCCCTGACCTTCATCTTCAAGGCGATATCCGCCATCTCATCCGTACAGATGCATCTGAGTCCCCAGTACTCGGGATCATCCGCCGTGATGCCAAAGATCTTGTGCTTGGCAACATCGGTGATCTTCTTTCCTAAAGCCAGGATCTTCTCGTTAGGTTTTTCTTCTCCCATATAGCGGGGAGTAAATGCTTTGGACATTTCCGGCATCTTATTTTCTCCAATCTTCAATCAGTTTTCTGATATATTCCGCAACTTCTTCAATACCTCTGCCGTCTTTGGCACAGATCTCAAAGATATCGGCCATTCCATTGCGGTAACGGATGTTTTCTTTACATTTATCGACATCGAAATCAAAATAAGGCAAAACATCGATCTTGTTTATGAGCACGAAGTTTGACACCTCAAACATCAAAGGATACTTCAAAGGCTTGTCGTCGCCTTCCGGTACCGAAAGGATGCACATATTGGCGATTGAACCGGTATCGAACTCGGCGGGACAGACCAGATTTCCGACGTTCTCCAGAATGATCAGATCGTAGTGCTTATCCTCCAGACTATCTATCCCCTGTGCGGTCATCCCGGCATCCAGGTGGCACATCCCACCGGTATGTAACTGTATCGTCTCGACCCCGGTCAAAGAACTGATGGTACGGGCATCGACATCGGAATCGATATCGGCTTCCATGACCCCGATCTGATAATCCTTCTTCAGTATATTGATGATCTTTGATAAGGCAGTCGTCTTGCCCGAACCGGGAGAGGACATGACATTCAAAAGGAAAGTACCCTTTTCTTTCAGCTGCTGACGCAGTTCATCGGCCTTGCGGTCGTTGGCGGCAAAGACCGATTGTTTGACTTCAATGATTCTTATTTCTTCCATGTTTCCATTATAAAGCATATCAAGCCACTATTAAGTAAGCTTCCGTCTTTCTTGACCCAAAAAGTCCTTCATCATCTATAATTAAAGCGTGATGGACAAAAGGGAATTAAGCAGGATCATAGCCCAAAAGGTCAAGGAAGAAGGCGGAAGAGTCTTCTATGTCGGCGGTTGTGTACGCGATAAGCTTTTAGGCATCGAAAACAAAGACATCGACATCGAAGTCCACGGCATCAGCCCCGAGCAACTCAAGGCGATCTTAGAAACCCTGGGAACCCCGATGAGCTACGGTCAGAGTTTCGGCGTCTATTCCTTAAAAGGCTACGACATCGACATCGCCATGCCCCGCAAGGAAAGAGCTATCGGCACAGGCCATCGGGATTTTGAGATCGACGTCGATCCTTTCATCGGCTACAAGGAAGCTGCCCGCCGCCGCGACTTCACCATCAACGCCCTGATGGAAGACGTCCTGGACGGCACTATCATCGACAGCTTCAATGGCTTGGAAGATCTTAAAGCGGGCATCATCCGCTGTGTCGACCCGAAGACCTTCATCGAAGATCCCTTAAGGGTCCTTAGAGGAGCTCAATTTGCTTCCCGCTTCCATTTCGGCATTGCCCAGGATACCCTTGACCTGTGTAAGAACATCGACCTGACACCCTTACACAAACAGCGTGTTGAAGAAGAACTGAAAAAAGCGATCCTAAAAAGCGACAGGCCCTCGATCTTCTTTGAGACTTTGAAGCAGATGGATCAGCTTCATGTCTGGTTCACGGAACTCAAAGATCTGATCGGCCTCAAACAGGATCCCATCTATCATCCCGAAGGTGATGTCTTCACCCACGCGATGCAAGTGCTGGATAAAGGCAGTGGCTATCGCAATAAGGTCAAAGATCCCTATGCCTTCATGCTGCTGTGTTTGTGCCACGACCTGGGCAAGATCGTGACCACGGAAGAGGTCGACGGCCGTATCCACAGTTATGGTCATGAGATCAAAGGTCTGCCCCTGATCAAAAGCTTCTACAGGCGCTTTGCGGATGAAAAGGAACCTCTTAAGTACCTGCTGAACATGACGCCTTTGCATATGCGTCCTTTTGCTTTGGCTTGTGCCAGGGCTTCCATCAAAGCCACCAACAAGGTCTTCGACAAAGCCATGGAACCCGAGGATCTGATCTGGTTTTCTTTGGCCGACAAGGGCGACAAGGCCAAGCAGGAAGAGATCGACTACCTCTTTGAAAGATACGAGGTCTTCAAAGACTATATGGCCAGAGATTTTGTCAGCGGCGACGATCTCATCAAAGAAGGTCTCAAGCCTGATGAATCTTTCTCGCAGATCCTGGCCTATGCCCACAAGCTCAGACTCGCCGGTGTCAAAAAAGAGAACGCCTTGAAACAGACTCTGGCCTATGCCGCTAAACTAAAGGACTAGTATGAACATCCGCAAACTGACGATCTTACATTCCAACGACCCCCATGGGGCCTTTCTGCCTAGAGAAAAAGATGGCAGGCTCATCGGCGGTATCAGCATGCTGGCGGGGAAACTGGAAGCGATCAGAAAAGAAGAAGAGAATTGTCTCTACGCCATCGCCGGCGATCTTTTCAAAGGATCCCTTATCGATGCGGAATTCAAGGGTATCTCCACCATCGAAATGATCAATCTGCTTAGACCCGATGTGGTCACCATCGGCAATCATGAAGTCGACTATGGTCTGGCGCATCTGCTTTTTCTGGAGAAGTGTGCCCGCTTCCCTCTCATCAACGCCAACATGTTTATCTCCGACTTCTCTAAGCGGCTTTTCGAACCCTGTAAAGTCATCGAAGTTAACGGTCTCAAAGTCCTTTTTATCGGTTTAGTAACCAGTGAGATCCTGATGACCACCAAGGGTGAAGAACTCATCGGCTCGTATCTGGATGTCGATGATCATCTAAGACAGATCAATACGATCCTTGATTCCTACAAGACCACCGATATCGATCTGACCGTCTTACTGACTCACATCGGCTATGAGGAAGACCGGCGGCTGGCGCAAAGGCTGGAAGAAAACAGCGGTATCGATATCATCATCGGTGCCCACTCCCATACGCTTTTAGTCAGACCCAAGGTCATCAATGGCATTCCTATCGTACAGGTCGGATCGGGTTTTGAACACCTGGGACGTTTCGATATCAGTATCGATACCGATACGCATAAGATGATCGACTACTCCTGGATGGCTCTGCCCATCAATTCCGACAACTGCCGCAAAGATCAGCTGATGGAAGAAGTGCTCAATGCCTATGGCAAGCAGATCGACGAAAAAAGCAGCCGCATCCTGACGACCTTCAAAAGAAGACTCGATCACCATAGTCGTCATGAGGAGACACCGCTAAGCAATCTCTTCGCCGACCTCATGCAGAAGGACTCTTCTTTCGACATCATGATGTTAGGTACCGGTTCCTTTAGAGGCAAGGGCCTGGGACCGGTCGTCGACTATCGAAATTTCAAAGAAGTCTACCCCTTCGACAATCGGATCTATATGTTGACGATCGAGGGAAAGACCTTTAGAAAAATGTGCCATCACTTTCTTAAACAGACCTATTTGTCCAAAGGCTCGGAAGAATTCTACGCCTTCTCCAAAGGCATGGAACTTAAATACGACGCCAACAGTGATGATCTGATCACTTTTCGCTATAACGGTAAAGACATTCAAGATGATCAGATCCTGAAGATCGGTCTGCCTGAATTTCATTTCAACAGCTGTGAAGAATTCCTTAACGTGACCAAAGAAGAATTGTCACAGCTTGAACAGCCGCGCATCGTCGTCAACAGCGACGTCGCAACCTATGAAGAAATGCTGAAAAATTCCTTTGAACTCGACAGTGACATTGAAGGGCGTGTGCTCATCTTACAGTAGCTCAAAGCGTCATTTTTCCATTGATTCACCCGTGTGTTATTATGTAAAGGATATGATATTATTTTCAAAAGTACCGGCTATCCTGATAGACAGTGAAAACGTCGGCTCGACCTGGATCTCCCTGTTACAGAACGATGAAAAGTTTGAACTTTACATCTGCGTGACCGAGAATGCCAAGAGCCTGAATTTCTCCTTGCTGAAACAGCTGACCGATGAACATCGTTATAAGATAAACATCATCGAATGCCAGCCCGGCAAGAACTCTCTGGATTTCTACCTGTCATCCTACCTGGGCTACCTCATCGGTAAAGGAAAACACTCTTCCTATACCGTCGTTTCCCAGGATACCGGCTATGACGGAGTCATCGAATACTGGCGCAGTGAAGGCTACGATGTCAAACGCATCAACACCAAACCTGAAACGCCGAAGAAGACAGCCCGCCGTTCAGCCAGAAAGAATGCCGAACCTAAGGCAGAACCTAAAAAGGAAGAAAGAAAGTCAGTCAAGGAAGAAGCGAAACCTGAAGTCAAAGTAAATTCCGAGACCAGGATCATCTTAAAAGACAAATCCAAAGAGGTACAGGAAAACAAAAAGAGCGAAGCTCCTAAAAAGAAACAGACGACCAAAAAGGCGGATAAACCTAAGAAACAGGAAACCCCTAAGGCCGACGAAGCTTCCAAGCTCATTAAGCAGCTCTTGAAAGACTACCCGGAAAACGAGGTCGAAGATGTCATGAAGTACCTCAACAAAGTCCCGGCTGAAAAAAGATCCGACAGGAACTACATCTACCGCGGACTGGTCCGCAAGTTCAAGAGTGAAAAGGGTCTGGCGATCTATACGCTGATCAAAAAAGACCTGGAGAAATACTATCAGTTAAACGCCAAATAAGCTAAAGGATCTGCATGACACAGATCCTTTTCTTTTACTGATTTTAATTGTCTTATTTTACAGCTTTGCGATAGAGTTCATCGAGCTCTTCGATGATCTTATCCTGAGCGTAGTGTCCTCTGGCATAATCCGCGATCTGTTTGCGCCAGTCGCGGAATTCCGGTTTATCTTCCCGCTGCAAAACTTCGATGATCTTGTTGGCCAGATCCACCGGATCTTCCGGTTCCACCAGGCCACCCACGCTTTCGTTGACGAAGTCGGGTAAGCCACCCTGGTTGGTCGCAATGACCGGAGCACCGCAGGCCATGGCCTCGATGGCTACCAGACCGAATGGTTCCCTTCTGGAAGGTACCAGGTTGACATCGGAGATATTGTACACGCAACGCAGTTCCGCCTGCGGCACATTGCCAAAGAATCGCACACTCTTTAATCCGAGATCTTCCGCCTGCTTATGCAGCTTGTCTCTTTCATCGCCATCGCCTACGATCAGCGTGATCGTTGCGGGTTCCTTGTCTTCATAAAGCTTTATTGCCTCCAAAAGGACATCGACACCTTTGAAGTTGGCCAGTTTGCCCGCAAAAGTGACGATCTTCTTGTTTTCGAATTCCTTTTTCTCGACGCCATGTCTGGCCATGACGGCTTCCACATTCTGCTTCTCGGGATAGAAGATCGAAGGATCGTAGCCGTTACGCATCATGACGATCTTGTCCTTGTCTTTCGGGAAACGTTCCTCGATCAGGACACAGTTATCTTTGGAAATGGAGATGACGGCCTTGCAGGCATCCATCGCCGTTTGAGCGTAGGGACGAAGTTCCGGCCACTTGTCAAAGCCCATCAGATCGGTACCGTGGGCTGTCAACACTAACGGAATATCGTAGTCCACCGCCAGTGAAGGCAGGATCCAGACGTGCTGGCCATGGATGATATCGGGTTTGAAGGTTTCGATCTCTTCAGCGATCGCTTCCTTGAAGACTCGGGTATACTGACCAAGCTGTTCCACCGAAAGATCACCGAAGGTCATGATCGAACGGGGATGGGAAGTGAAGCACGGGAAGTTGAAAGGCAAAGGATCGTCTACCGTTTTGCCCGAACCGTTTTTAGCACCGGGCTGATCGCTTGGCGTAAAGTAGACCGGTTTGAGACCTATCCCGTCGGGTTCTTTGAAATCGTCGCTGTTTTCCGGCAGAACGATACGGACTTCGTGTCCGAGTTCTTTAAGATGGACGGCCAGATTGCGGGTGTAGGTACCGCTGCCCGACCCCTCCAAAGGAAAATGGTTGATCATCAGTATCTTCATGATAGTACTTCTCCTTGCTGCTATACCTTGATTATAACCTATAATTTCTGCATCTTTATCTAAGCCTGTTTTTAATTTTGCTTAGCTTTCTTATGTTAAGATTTATATGAAAGAAGAGCTTATGGATCTTAATATATTTCTTTATACTCTGTGGCTTGGCGGCTTCCTTTCCGATTTTCCTGCCTTCCTGTCAGCCGGGATCGGACTGGTCTATCTTTTTGTCAGCATCCTTGGCATGTGGAAGCTTTTTCAAAAAGCCGGACGCCGTCCCTTCTACGCCCTGATCCCGTTTTTTAACTACTATCAGCTCTTCGATATCGCCTGGGACAAACGTTTCGGTCTGCTGTTCAATGCTTTGGACCTGGGCTGCATGATCTTAGGTTTCGGTCAAGGCGAATTACTGACCAGAGGTTTTCGCGGCTATCTGACGCTCTTCTTATTCGTTGCCGCCTTTATCTTGCTCTGTATCGCCAAGATCAAGCTGTCCTATTCCTTCGGCAAGGGACCGGCTTTCTGTTACGGACTGATCTTCATGGAAGCGGCCTTCATCACGATCCTGGGCTTTGACAAGTCTGAATATCTGGGCCGCACTTTACGAAAGTACAATCCCGACTACGTCAATTTCAAAAACAAGACGGTCATCAATTCCTCAGCTCACAAGGGACGCAATTTCATGATCACCCTGCACAAGTATCGCAGTATCATCGCCCTTGTCTCCGGGACGCTGGTCTTCATACTGACCTTTAGAGCGGTCGCCATCTCTTTGTATACCGCCCATATCGAACAGAAGATAGATCCCAGCTACGGAGTCTTCCACTATTTCACGGTCAATTCCAACATCCTCTCGGCCGTCGGTGCTGCCTTCATGATCCCCTACGCCATCGAAGGCATCCGCAAGAAGCGTTTCGTCTTCCCGCGCTGGGTAACCTTATTCCAATACAGCGGCGCCATCTGCACGACTTTGACGATGTTTTTTGCCCTGACCTTCATCCTGTCCACCCAGGGACCGGAGGTTGCGGTCGGCGGCATGAACTTCTGGCTGCATGTGATCTGTCCGATCATGTCGCTGGCCTTGCTGTTTACCGTTGAGACCGATCGCAAGCTGACCCTCATTGATTCTCTGTATTGTCTCTTGCCTTTCTATCTGTATTCCCTGGTCTATATCACCAATGTCGTTCTGGTTGGGGAATACAACGGTGGCTGGAAAGACATCTACATGTTCAACACCTATCTGCCGGCTACGATCTCGGCTCCTTTGATGTACATGTTCGGCTTCTTTGTCGCCACGACCATCAGGGTCTACTACAACAGACTGTCGGAGAAACACAAAAAAGATTTCGTAGCTGCGTGGGCTGATGATACCGATCCGATCGGCATCAACATCGAGATCTACGGTTTAGGACGCTACCAGGGCCGTCACAGCGACATCAATTCCATCACCGTCCCCATCGACATCTTTGAGATGCTGGCGGAAAAATACGGCATCAGCGTCGATAAGCTGTGCACCATCTACAACAAAGGCGTCATCGACGGTCTCAAGGAACATCGGACCTATGCCGTCACGATAAACCAGATGTTCGCCTATATCTTCGGTCTGCCGGAAAAAAGAGGCTCGATAATAGAGGAAGAAGAAACCGTAATCGAAGAATCTTAATAATGATCACAATATAAAAACACTTGATCAGGGGCAAAAAACCCCTTTTTTAAAGGTTTCAGAGAAAAAATTAAAATTTTTACAAAAATATGTTGCATTTGCCAAAAATCGTGTATAATATAGTCAGAAGTTCATATGACCATATAATGAGTTAGTAAGAACTCATAAATAGGATCTTGAATCGAATCGTCGTTAACCCTGACGTGAGCGGAAAGTTGGTGCAATTTGATTGGAGGTAAGATTTATGATGATTTTTGCAATTATTTTATTCCTTTTCTTCAGAAGCCTGAGCTTAGGCGTCTGGAACTATGGCAGATCTTATAGAAGATTCTATGGCATGCGTCCTTATCATTACGGACATCAGCCTTATGGCTTTGGCCCTCACATGGGCCCCCATCATATGGGTCCTCAGCACATGGGTGGTCATCCCGGCAGAGGCCCGGGTGGTGGCCATGGCAGATTCTAAATGAAAGGAGCTAAAAAGATGATCAAAGTACAGAAGAAATACATTCTGGCTGTCTTCGGTCTGATACTGCTGGTGCTGTTATCCCAGCTATGTATCGTTAAAGTTCCCACCGGACATACCGGTGTAGTCGTGACCTTCGGTAAGGTAGAAAATTATACGCTTGATTCAGGCGTCCACGCTAAACTGCCGTGGCAGTCCATCATCAAGATGGATAACCGCATTCAGAAAGAAACGGTGGATCTCTCCGCTTTCTCCAAAGATATCCAGGAAGTCAATATGATCTATACGGTCAACTACCAGATATCCAAGAACGAAGCGATGACTATCTACTCCACCATCGGCAAGGAATACTACAACACCGTCATTTCACCCAGTGTGATGGAAGCGGTCAAGACCGTATCAGCCAAATATACGGCGGAAGAACTGATAACCGACCGTACGAAACTGGCCGTAGGCATTGAAGCCGAATTAAGCAATGCCCTGTCCAGATACAATATCGAACTGGTCTCCACTTCGATCGAAGATATCGACTTCACCGACGCCTTTACAGACGCCGTTGAAGCCAAACAGGTCGCTCAGCAAAACAAGCTGAAAGCCGAAACGGAAGCCGAGACCAAGATCATTCAAGCCAATGCGGAAGCCGAGGTCAAAAGGATCGAAGCCGATGCGGAAGCCTATGTCAACGAAACGACTTCGGAAAGCCTGACTCCCGAGATCCTACAGAAGATGTACTATGAAAAATGGAACGGGGTCCTGCCGGAGATCGTCTCGGACAGCTCAATGATCCTATCACCTATGAACGACTAAAAAATGGCGCTGCTTTCTCAAGCAGCGTCTTTTCATTCTTCCTTCTTATCCTTTAAAGCGTGATACAGATACGACAAAGCGGTAAACACATTGATCGCCGCTCCCGCATAAGCCTTGATCACATAATCATAGACGCCCCAGCACAGACACCCCAGACCCGAGACCAGCTTGATCTGCCAGGCCTTGGCCTTGGGATCCATGACGATCAGCGATTGCGAGACGTTGGCGATGATCGGTAAAGTTCCTAAGAAACCCAGATTGTTGAACAGGATCCCGAAGACGATCGAAGCGACAATAAACAGATAGGAAAGATATTTCCCTGTGATACCTTTGATCGAAAGCAGATTGCGGATGATGCCCAAGACATCCTGAACGATGCCGCTGTACCCCTTAAGTAACAGCGAAGCCAGCGACATTATCAGCATCGATAATATCTGGATGTACAGGATCTGTTTCTTTTCTTTGAACCTCGCTCCGGCTAAGAGGACTATATCACCGATTATCAGCAGGATGTTGGCAACTAAAATGACATTCATCTTTATTAACCTAAATTCCCTGTCACATTTTCTAGCTACAGTATGATCTGATCTGAATCCTGTCTCCTTTTCAGATCTTTCTGAGGTATCAGGATATCTCCTTGCTTCTTAAATGCCATAGGGCATTCGATCCTGAATCTGTCATAGAAT
>JAFRIG010000062.1 GCA_017432895.1 Erysipelotrichaceae bacterium
GCCGCAGTTTCGCTATCCCTTCTTCTACCCGCTTCCTCACGGAAGTCAGGCTTGGGAGTCGCTATCGGATTCACCGGTAACAGGTGCTCCTTGGGACTTTCACCCCAGATGTATGACATGCCCGTCATACTTAAAAAAGACTGCCTAAAGCAGTCCAGTCGATCATTTTTTCTCTTCGATCAGTTCCAGGAAACGGTAATAGAAATCACTGGTCGTTCCCGAATTATCTTCCGCCGAAGAGTTGTATTTGAGCTTGCTGTAAAGAAAACTGATCGGATTGCAGATGAGTTCCGTCTGCGGGTTGCAGATGCAGGGATATTTGTATTTCTTGACCCTGTCCCAGTCGTAGCCGGCATTGAGCACCTTCTCATCCAGCAGAAGATCACCCAGCTTGGTCCCCAGATAGACCGCCAGCGTGACCAGCTGTTTATCTTGAGTCTTTTCGTCTTTGCGGTTACGGATGTAGTTGATCAGCTGATCGATCTTATACATATCGTTTCCGATCGGCTCACCCAGGGCTTTTAACGCCACTTCATCCGCTCTTTGACAATAGCGGTCGAAATCGAAACCCGGTACATAGTTCTTGCCCTGATGTTTCTTAAAGAACTCGGCTTTCTCCTTGATCCCCTTGCCCAAAACAAGTTCCTCTTGAGGGAGCTTCTTGTTTTCGATATCGAAACTGATATCCGATACCAGCATATCCAGGTTGGTGATCGTCGCCATACCCTCTACCGGCAAAAGGAGATTATCCATGTCGATGTCCGGATATCTTTCTTTGATCAGTTTGTCTTCTTCAAGTGTCAGTCTCAATCTGTTTGACATAATCCAATAAGCCCTTAAAGCTATCTTATTATAACCCAAAAACTCCTTAGTGCCCCGGAAAACATTATCCGGATAATGGGATAATGCGGTTGAATTATAAACTTCTATATAGCATATGCTATAAAGAAGTTTGTGATCAGCTATTCATCTATACCAAAAACGAAGAGATCTCATGTCTCTTCGTTTTAATATCATTGGACTGTCAAAGTCGGGATCATGATCCCAAAGCTTCAGAGCACTTCTTAAGTTCTTCAATGATCTTTATATGCTGCGGACAGACGCTTTCGCACTGACCGCATTCAAGGCAATCAGCAGGTGAAGAAGTTTCAATGGCATTCAGATAAGCCTCTTTGGAAGCTTCAAGCTGACCGTTGGCACTTTTCATATTCATCGCCGCAAAGATCTCCGGGATCCTTATCTGCTGCGGACAGCCCTTGGTGCAATAGCTGCAGGCCGTACAGGGTATCATATCGATACTGCCCAGGATCTGCTGAGCCTTTTGGATGATCTTTCTTTCCTCCTCATCCAGAGGCTTGAAATCCTTCATATAAGAAAGATTATCCTTCATCTGTTCCACATTCGACATGCCCGATAAGACCGTCAGGATGCCATCCAGTGAAGCCACAAAGCGAATAGCCCAGGAAGCACAGGACCTATCCGGCGCATAGGCTTTAAACAGGTCTTCGACCTGCTTTCCCGGTTTAGCGAGACTTCCGCCCTTGACCGGTTCCATGACCGTGATGTACTTGCCATGGCTGCGGGCGATCTCATAGTTTTTCCGGGAAGCGACATTCTTGTCTTCCCAGTCCTTGTAGTTGATCTGCAACTGCACGAATTCCGCTTCCGGATGATCGTTGAGCAGTCTTTCCAGCAGCTCCGGAGTGCCATGGAAAGAAAAGCCCAGATGTTTCACCTTGCCTTCTTCCTTCAGACTCTTGACATAGTCCCAAAGATGGAAACGTTCGTATTTTTCGAAGTTGCTGTCCATGATCGAATGCAGCAGATAGTAATCGATATAACCGGCTTTGGTCCTTTGTAAAGAAGTTTCAAACTGCTTCCTGGCCTGTTTCTCCGTCAAAGAAAGCGGGGCAAACAGCTTGGTCGCCAGCGTATATGCTTCTCTTGGATAGCGTTCCACCAAGGCCTTGCGGATCGCCTCTTCCGAACCGGGATAGACATGAGCCGTATCAAAGTAGGTAAAACCCGCCTCCATAAACAGATCAACCATCCTTTTGGTCTCTTCGATATCGATACTCAGACCCTTTTTAGGCAGACGCATCAGACCAAAACCCAGCTTCTTCGTATCTTTCATTTCTATCATAGGCGTGCTCCTTTTAAAAGACTTAATCTTACAATTTGATATTCAGTACATTCATTCCGAAGGTCGTCTGATAGTTCATCTCCTTGGCGATCCTGGAAACCAGTTTGATACCGACGTTCTTCACCGGATCATCATTCTCATACATCTGCAGCTTGGAATGCGGATCGAAAGGTACGCAATTGTCGCGCAATCTCAACTGGACCTCGTTATCCTCCACACAGGCAAAGACATCAATGCTGTGAGACTTGCTGTCTTTCTTGAAACCATGTTCCACGATATTGCCCGCCATCTCTTCCATGCACAGACCCGCCAGCATGCTGCGACGCTTGTCGATGCCATTGGCCAGACAGTAGTCCTGCACTCTTTGTGCCACGTTGACCACTTCCGGGATCTCCTTGATCGAGATCGAATACTTGCTGGCGGCATCCAGCTGATCATCCAGATAAAGCATATCGTCGAGATTTTTGGCCAGACCGTTTTTCTTCTTGCAGGCCACCGCATACATGCAGATGAGCGTCACGATCTCCGCCAGCATGTAACAGGCGAAAATGATCTTGATGCCCATGAATCTGCTCAAGATGAAGCAGCAGATGGACGGAACGATCAGACAGTTGACCGGATAAAGCATGTTGCAGAACTTGACTCTGCCCAAAGCCTGATAGACACCCATGAAAGTGAGCGTAAAGATATTGAACGGCGAAGCCAGGTTGTAGAACACCAGCAGCAGCCAGGTCGTATTGATCGCCTCGCCCTGGGCACCGAACATGATCGCAATACCCTTGCCTAGGAAGATCGCGAAGCAGACCTTGAAGATGCACTGCAGCAGGCCGATCGAGATCGCCGTCTTCATCAGATCCTTCAAAGAGCGGGCATCCTTCTCGCCGATAAACACGCTCGCCAGCATCGAAAGACAGTTGCCGACACCGACATTGAGACAGTCGAAGAAACAGTCACAGGAACCCATGATAGCCAGGGCGTTGATCGCCGGAATGCCGCCGACAAGAGAAGCGTTGGAGTTGATAAAGACGTTGCGGATCGAATACATGACACCGGCCAAAGAACCGGGTGATCCTAAAACCACCATTTCTTTGATCATCGGCAGATCATAATCCTTCAGATCGAATTTGACCAGATCCTTCTTGATAAGCAGATAAATGATCATAAAGAGGCTGGTCGTTAAAGTACCCATTGAAGAAGCGAAAGCCACCGCAAAGACCCCGCCGCCTACGACCTTGATCGCAAATAAGGCATACAACGTATTGCATACCGCCAGTAAAATCGTAGCTGACAAGGAAATGATAGCCTTGTTGCACATCTGTAAGAACGTCATCAGACACGGCATCAGCAGTAAAGGCAAGACCCCGAAACTGATACCTCTGATAAACAAGACCGTATCATTGATGGTCAGATCATTGGCTCCGCAAAGCCGACCGATCGGTGTTGCGCCTACAAACAGAAACAGGCTTAAGACAACACCGAAAGAAACCGTCGCGATGATCGCATTGGAAAAGACCGTATTGACCTTGCGGGCATCGCCTCTGCCCATATACTTGCCGCACAGGATACCTGCACCACCGGAAATGATACCCGATAAAGCTCCCAGCAGATTGGTCAAAGGATTGGTCAGACCCAAAGCCGACATGGCCGTATCCGACAAAAGGTTGCCAACGATCAGACCGTTGACGATCCCGCTTAAGCCGGAAGCGATCGCCAAAAAGATCTGCACCGGCAGCAGACGCAGAAACAGTTCTCTGATGTTGCGATTGTATCTTATTTTCATTTTTACTCTTGTCCCGTTTCTTCCATTATAACCTCGATCAAAGGATAGAAATACCCTTTGATCGCTTATATGTTAATTTGCACTTTACCACTCAAGGATCGCCACCCCATCAGGTATGCTTAATCTCGATACTTCTTCAGTAATCAGACCATCCTTCAGCTTAAAACAGACTACCGCATCATCAAAGCGATCCGCACAAAGAAGATACTTATCCTTCAAGATGAAGTCTCGGGGATGATCACCGCAGTCTCTTACCTGCAAGAGTTTCATTTCATCTGCAGAGATCACCGACAATACGTTTTCAAAACGCGTCGAAGCATAGATATATCTTTCATCTTCACTCATCCTGATCGCGGCAGAGCCTTCAAGATCTCTTTTGCCATCAGGCAATACGCCAACAGAGGAAACTATCTTCAAAGTATCCATATCGATCTTGAACAGCTCATTGGACAGCTCCGTCAGGACATAGAGATAGTGATGGTCCTTACTGAAGACGCCGTGCCTTGGTCCACTGCCCTGCGGGAAGTCAATATATCCTTTTTCCTTGAGCTCTTCATCGAAGATCACGATCCTGTCCAGAAACAGACTCGGTACAAGGATATAGTCTTCATGAAACAGGATCTGATGACAGCCGCCTTTGTCTTTGATCAACTGCGTCCTACGATGTTTCAAATCTCCATCCTTATATTCGCATACCGATACGGTACCAAGATGGTAATTGGCCGTATAGATCTTGTCGGCATTGGCAGCGATATAACAGGAACCCTTGTCTTCATAGGCCACCTGACAAACGATATTCCCCTGCCGATCGATCAAAGCTATACCGGATCTGTCAGCTATTCCACACACGCAAGCCAGATAGTCTTTGAAGCTGCACAGATACTTGGGATCGGCGATCTTGACAAACAGACAAGGATCACTGAGTTTTCCTTCATTAAAAGAAAAACGATAGATCCCTTCAGCTTTCCTGTCGGTATAGGTACCGGCATAAAAAGTATCACCCATTATTTGGCCGCGATCGCTTCGATCTCGACTAAAGCTCCTTTAGGAAGAGCCGCCACTTCAAAACAGACTCTGGCCGGAAAGGCACCTTCAAAGAAAGTCGCATAGACAGCGTTCATTGCCCCGAAGTCCGACATGTGCTGCAAAAGGACGGTCGTCTTGACGACATCTTTCATCGTTAGACCGGCTTCCGCCAGGATGTCGGAAATGCAGGTAAGTGACTGTTTCGTCTGTTCCTCGATACCTTCTCTAAGTTCACCCGTAGCCGGATCGATCGGAAGCTGACCCGAAACAAAGACCAGACCACCCGTTTCAATCGCCTGGGAATAAGGGCCTACGGCCGCTGCCACCTTGGGACTTGCTAAAACATTTTTCATCTTTTTTCTCTCTTTCTATTCAACGATCCTTGCGGATTCAATGATCGGACGATCCTCCTGGGCAATCGAGCCGTTATTGTCGATAGGTTTGGCATCCTTGGCGATCTTCTCGACGATCTCATAGCCCTCGATCACCTGCCCGAATGCCGCATATTCTCCATCCAGCCAGTCACCGTTGCCGACCATGATGAAGAACTGGGAAGTTGCGGAATCGGGATCTTTGGCTCTGGCCATCGAGATGACGCCTTTGGTATGTTTGAGTTCATTCTCAAAGCCATTGGAGGCAAACTCCCCTTTGATATTGGCTACCTGACCACTCGTATCGGCACCGCCCTGGATCATGAAACCATCGATGATACGATGGAAACAGTTGCCATCATAAAAGCCGTCTTTCACTAATGAAGCGAAATTGCTTACCGTTAACGGAGCGACATCCGGATACAGTTCCAGAACGATGGTCCCATAGTCTTTGACTATCATCTCGACCTTGATCGTTTCACCGCTTTCCGTTTTTATCTCCGGTACTTCGTTAAAACTCTCTTCTTTTACTTCTTCTTTTTTGCTACAGGCACAGATACTAAACAACATTATCAATACCAGCACGATCTTCATCTTTTTCATAATGCTCTCCAAAACAACGATTTATAACAACATTATAACAACCAAAAAAACATATCATTGCGATATGTTTAGAGGATATATTCATAGACGAAGCGGGCAAAGCCGTCATCCTTGGCTTCATATTCGGTTATGTAATCAGCCAGCTTCTTGGTATCATCCGTCCCGTTAAGCAGACAGACACCGATACCGGCCCCTTGAATCATTTCGTTGTCGTTGGTCGTATCGCCAAACGCCGCCACATTTTCCATTGCGATATCATAGCGGTCGCAATACTTCTTTAAGGCATAGAATTTGTTGGACTTGAAAGGGACAAACTCCATGGCACCCGGCGAAGTTCTAATCAGCTTGACTGAACCAAGACACTCATCCAGGATCGGCTTAAAGACCTCGCGGTAATAAGGCATCTGTTCATCAGGAACATTGATCAGGATCTTAGGTGTTGCACAAGCATACATCTCTTCCAAAGTTTCAGCCACGACGATATCCCGATGCTTGGAATCTTTGATCTTCTGATAATGCGGGGAGTTTTTGGAAAACATCGTCTTGCCATTGGAATAGATGTGACTGTCTAAACCCGTCTCATCGATCTTCATGATGATCTTTTTGACATATTCCTGTTTTATCGTAAAGAACTTCTCATCGACTCCCGTCTTTTCATCAAATAATGAAGAACCGTTTAATCCGATGATGAAATCGAAAGGCTTATCCAGATTCCACTTTTCCTTATAGGTCCTTAGATCCTCGTAACCTCTTCCCGAAGCGATACCGACCAGTATCCCTTTGTCCTGCAGATCCATCAGAGCCTTGCGGTTATATTCCGAAATGCCCCCGAACCCCCAGGTCAAAGTCGCATCGATATCACAGCTGACAACTTTCACATTCTCAATTTTCACGCTTGTTATTGTATCACGATTGAGACGAATGTCTTCTCATTTGACTTTTGATTTTCGTTTCTTTTTTCTCTTCTCATCTTTCGTAATCATTCAAACAGTCAAGTAAAAACGTCTTATCACTTAAGTTCATCTTTGACTTCAATGAATAAGACGTTTTTGTTTTCAGTCTTTCGTTTCTTCCAGGATGATATCGGCGATCAGCGTCTTATGGACAATATAGGATCCATGTCCCGCTTTCGGGATGATGCGCAATCTGGCATCAGGAATGGAATCGGCGATCAGCTTGGTCTCCTGATATTTCACCGCATCCTTTTCACCAGCAACGACACTGACCGGGATGGATATCTGCTTCAGCGTCTCCGCTTTGATGTGCGGTTCATTCAACATCATCTTCATCTTGGAATCTTTGGTGAAGAAATACAGGACTTTGATCAATGTTTTGAGCCAGGTAACGACACCATCCGGCGTGGCATTGGCTCCGCTAACGATAAGTCTGCTGATACGTGAACTCTTCAGACTTGTAAGCAGACCAATGATACCGCCATCGGAAAAGCCGTAATATACCACATTACTAAGATCAAGTTTCTCCATGAACTGTACCATATCTTCCGCCATATCGTCATAGTGAAGCTCATTGACCTTATCGCTTTGGCCATGGTCCCTTGAATCGAGAAGATAGACTTCAAAATGATCTTTTAAGACTTCCGAGGCTTCTAAAAAGATCGTGTGATCCTCACTGTTGCCATGGATCATGATCAAAGGTCTGCCCTCACCCTTTTTCTCATAAAACAGTTTGACTCCGTTTACCTCAACAAACATAATTACCCCCTAATCATGGAAATGACCGAACATCGCCTGTTTCTCATAACAGATGTTTCTCATATCCAGTTCACTTATGATCTTGGCAGGTTGAGCCCTATCATACATCTCTTCATCGGCTTCAAGATCTCCTTTATCGCTGGCGATATAGATAGCCAAAGGCCTTCTTAAACCGATTGCATAGGAAAGCTGAACTTCGCACCACTTCAGATCGTGTTTCCTAAGCATTTCTTTCGCAAAGACTCTGGCCATGTAGGCACCTGAAAGGTCCACCTTGGTGGGATCCTTGCCATTCATGCAGCCACCGCCCACATTGGCAAAAGACTGATAGGCATCGACGACGATCTTGCGACCGGTCAGTCCCGCATCACCCTCAAAACCGCCGATCAGGAACTTGCCTGTCGGATTGATCAGAAACTTCTCGACCTTTAAATCATATTCCGCACATAAGCCATTCACATAATCCATCAGGATCTTATCGGTCCTTTCCCGATCCTTTTCGGAATTGTTGTAGGAGATCGTAAAGTCCTTGATACCTCTGATCCTGAATTCATCATCGTAGTAAGCCGTGATCTGCGCCTTGCCATCAGGATAGAAATCCTCATCGCCGTGGACCAGCTCATCATATTTCATTGAAAGCTTCTGCAGGATCACCATCGCGATCGGCAATAATTCCTTTGTTTCGTTGCAGGCATAACCGAACATCATCCCCTGATCCCCGGCTCCCTGAACCTCATCGTTGGTACCCATGGCGATATCGGGGGATTGTTTGCCGATATTGTCGATGATCTCATAATCATCATGGTAGCCGATATCCCGCAAAACTCTTTTAGCGATCTTTGCGACATCATAATCGGCTTCGCTAGTGATCTCGCCGGTGATGAAGATCGTGCCCTTGCCGCCTACTACTTCGATGCCGCAGCGACTGCCCTCATCCTGTTTCAGGCATTCATCCAGGATCGCTGAAGCGATCTGATCACAGACCTTGTCCGGATGTCCCCTGAAGACGACCTCATTGGAAAACAGTTTCATAAACCCTTCTTTCTAACCTAAGAAAAAGTCCCGCCATACCTATGACGAGACTCACTTTAAACAATGATACCCATCGTTCAAGCTTTAGCACCTTGTTTCATACAGGTTGCTGCACAGTCACAGAGCTTGTCTCTCGTGTGCTCTTCATAGGCATATATATACTAACACAATAAGGATCAATGGACAACGATCAAAATCTTATTTTAATCTTACCTGGATCCAGTTTCATAAGAAGAATGACTTTGAAAAGTAAATTCCTATTATTTAATTAAGTAACCTTTCAGGAATTGATTGTATGTTTTCCAGTTCACAAGGCTATAGAATAATAGAAAGACTTTTATTTTTGTCCTTATATCGTTAATAGGCATGTTTAGTATTGCAGCAGCACGTTATTCTCCCTTTAGATATTCTTTGATCTCTTCCTCTTTGCTTCGTCTTCTGGCGTATCTCAGCATTTTTGTCTGATTGAGACGATATTGTCTCTTTGCCTGATCAAAGACGTCAGGAAGCTCCGCTTTACTGAATGTCGATGATATCAGTTTGTCTGCAACCAAATCCACCAGCATCTTTTCCAGCGTGATCTTGAATGACTCTTCTTTTCTCATTGGCGCTTCCGAGACCAGATCCGTAACGATGATCACGTCTTTTGACCAGTACAGATCCAAATCTTTCAGATCCGGTTTGTAAAGCACGTTTCCAAAATGTTCACGTAGTTCTCTAAACACAGAAGCGCTGCCATCTTTTTCGATCTGAACAAAGACGGTATTCTGAGCAATCAGATGATTCAGGAAATCATTCATCAGTACAGTTTCAAAAACTGTATAACTAACATAGGGGAAACGATCATTGATCGTTTTTATCAGCTCAAGTGATCGATCAGAATATAAAGGTTCAAAATCATATAACGCCTTACTATCCGGAAGAGCATACGAATTGTAACCTTTTCTGACGATCGATCCATCTTTTACCGACTGTCCGATCACCCAGTTACAGGAATTATAGGAAAGACCAGGTACTTCAGATTTAAGCAGATCTGCCAGATCCTGACGAGAATAGGTTTTATTCGCTTCCATTTTGCCGATTTTGTTAATGTACCAGGTCATGATCTTATCCTCCTTTGCTTTATATATATTGGCAATTTTTTACATTTTTGCCAATATATATTATATCACCATCCTTATTTATTTAAAATCAATACCTGAAATTATGAATTCTTAAACAATATTCATTGCACATAAGTTACTGTTTTTTTGATAAATCTGAATATTTTTAAGAAGCTGAATAGAGCTGGTTTTTCGCATAATGGCAATGTGCCATTAGGATGCTATATAAGTTCTTCTGCTTTTTGATACAATGCAATTGAGATGAGAAAAGAATTTATTGAACACTACCAGGGAAGTTTAGTCGATGCCGTATCTATCCTGCAGGCCCAGGATATTGCCCGGGAATGTCTTTTACATATGAGCGGATACCTGAGACCCGGCTTAAACAGAGAAGAGATCCATGAAGAATGTGAAAGATTCATGCTGGAAAAAGGCTCACAAGGCTGGTGGATCCACAACGACCCTGCCTTGATCCTTTTTGGTGATCTTTCCACCTATTCCGCCCATGAAGATCCTTCACCGCTGTTTGAAAACAAACTGATCTTTGAAAATGACCTGATCACTATCGACATAGCCCCGATGATCAATAAAGGCTGGGGTGACCTGGCCCGCAGTTTCATCATGGAAGAGGGCAAGATAATTCCCTGGCAATCTTCCAAGAACGAAGAGATCGTCAAAGGCATGGAACTGGAACTGAAGCTTCATGAACTGTTTATAAATTCAGTAAAGCCGGGTATCACTTTTGCGATGCTTCACGAGATCATCACATCCGAACTAAATAAAGCAGGCCACTACAATTGCGACTATCATGACAACTTCGGCCATACCATCGAAAACGACCAAAGCGAAAGAGTAACCATCGCCAAAGGTGTAGACATCGATATCGTCGCATACGACAAGCCCATCACCTTTGAACCCCATATCTGCAAGATCAATGGCCGGCTTGGCATCAAACATGAGAATATGTATTTCTATCACCATGGTAAGATGGAGGAAGTCGTATGAATTACGACTACATTGCAGCCGGTATCTCCATCGTCAACGACATCCGCTATGCCGATGGAAGGACCGCTTCTAATCGCCTTGGCGGCTGTGCCATCTTTGCCTATGGAGGCATCGGCCTTTATACTGCTTCTGTCGCCTTTCTCAGTTCCGGTGGGCCTGACTTCTTCAGCTTCTATGGCGACTACTTCAAAGAAAATAACATCAGTGAAGAAGGCATCTATCTGACGCTTCCTCATACGCATAAGACATTGCTTGAATATGAAAAGGACGGCAGCTGGCATGAAGCATCCCTTTATGGTGAAGACTACTTCGCCAAGCAGAGCGAAAACAATCGCAGTTCATTTGAAAAGCTCAAACCTTTCCTCAATGAGAACACTAAAGGTCTGTATCTTGATGCGGCTGCCGATGAAAAGATCTTCAGTGAGATAACGGATATCCGCAAAACATCACCCGACATTATCATCATGTGGGAACCACCAACTTTTTCATCTAAAGACCCTTCCAAACGCGACATCCTCTTAAACAACATTGATCTGGTCGACATCTATTCCCTCAATCTCGATGAAGCTTCCGTTTTCTTTAACGAAACAAACAGAGATAAGATCATCGAAAGGATCATGGAACAGGATAAACCCTGTTTCTTAAGGCAAGGTGAGAACGGTTCCTCCTTTATCGCAAACAAAAAGATCGCTTCGCTTAAAGCTTACGATCCTGATAAAGCCGTCGATGTTACCGGCTGCGGCAACTGTTCAGCCGCTGCCGCCTTATATGCGTTCACCCAGGGCTATGATCCTTATGAGATCCTATTACACGCCAATGTTGCTGCAGGCTACCTGTCGCGTTTCAACGGTCCCGCTCCCATTAAACGGGGACGGGAAAACAAAGTTTATCTGCAGTTTCGCAAATACTACAATTAATGAATCCCTTATAACAAAAGCCTGCTGTGACAGGCTTTTAGTATTTGATAAATCTATTTTTTTAATCGAGGACCTTGATCCATTCACCCTTCTGATCGGCTACCCATTTGTTTTCTCCGATCCGATACCAGGTGTAACCCTCGGCTTCTTTGGTCTCAAAGGCATAGACGATCTCGCCTTTCTGATAGGTACCCAGTTTCTCTCCGCTTGTCGAAGGAATGGATCGGATGTTGATCTTACCGGTGATGTTTTCGATACGAATGGCATTGCTTACCGTTTCCCCAAGATCGTTTACCACACCTACAAAAAGCGGCAGCAGACACTCATCAGAACCTATTGATAAAACGATGATGAAAGGACGATCGAAGACCACATCGTGGTAAATGGTCTGTCTTTCATCGCAACCCGCTGCCCCGAGTCCCCCTAAGACGACCGTCACCGCCGAAGCGACGACTTCTTCTTCGTTTACTACGAGCTCGGTCTTCTGTTTGACCTGATCGACCAGCAGTTTATCCACCAGCTGCGGATCGCCATCGGCCATGGCCGAAAAGTCACTGGTCGAAAAGTCGAAGATATCGCTAAGGCCCATCTTCTTGAGAACTTCCGAGATGTCGTATTCACGCTCAAAAGAAAATTTCGGGAAAGAAAGATTGGTGTAATGGATGTCGGCAATACAGTCATAACCATCCGCCGTATTTTCGATATCACTATAACCCGTATCCATTACCGCATAAGGGATGAAGGTATCCTGTTTCATCTGATTGAGATAATCGTAGACATCGACTCCTTCATTGGGAAGTATCGCACTAACCATGACGCCGTTATAAAGACTCCTGGCAAAACCTTGCGAAAGACTGTCACTCCAGTGTCCCCAGACGGTTTGATGCATCATCTCTACCAGCTTCTTTTCCCCGTTGTAAGATGTGAATTCCTGATAGTAGGTATCGGCGGAGTCAAACGGGAAACTCCATTTATCACCGGTCGCCAAGGCGTTGAGGATGATGAAGGAAGTTAGTTCCGTGAAATCATTGTCACTGACTAGATCGCCAATGGCACCATTGGTGTTCTCACTTGCCCAATCGTTTACGCTTTTAGCCAGACCTGAACCATCTCCAAAATCATTTTCGGCCACACAATCGCCATAGTACTCGTTGATCGTCGCAAGGAAATCCTTATTAAGCGAAAGCCCATGATGGGTATTGAACCACAGGGCGTTAGCCTTGATGAAATAACTGGAGTCGTCATAATTTTTATAGAACAGTTCCATGTCATGCAGGAAGTTGTTCAAATCTTCCGTGTTCATACCCAAAGTATTTTCCAGTTGTCTTCTGGTATTTCCGCTTGCGCCATTGGTCAAAATAGCCAGGGCATAGTAAAGAGACAAAGGCGAAATGAATTCGTTCTTTCCTCTCTCGATGGAATTGATCAAAAGGCGGTTGGAAAAATCCCGGTAGCGGCTGTAGGCTTCATAAGCCGTCTCATTGCCATACATGTTGACCAGGGTACCCCAATCCCTTTCCTGCTTGTCGGAAACATAGAAGCTGCTTAATTCTTCAACGTCCGCCTGCGGATAGACGATATTGTCTTGTTTAGGTGTTGAAGGTGTTTCACTGTTGTTTGAGGAAGCCTGACTTGCTGAACAGGCTGAAAAAGAAAGGATCATAAACAGACACAGAATGATGCGTAAGGTTTTATTCATGGGCTTTTCCTCTTATTACCTACATTATAAGACAAACGATATTTTAAAAAGAAGGTCGCCCTTCTTTATAATTCTTTGATATATTGATCGCCTTGTTTGACGAAACCCTGATTGTTCAGATAAGCGATATGATTCTCATCCGGACCCTTGTAGATGACCTTGCGGATATCCCGCTTGGCCAGATAGTCAAATAAGAAGGAACCGATCGAAAAGTCCCGATACTCGGGTATCGAATAGTCCAGTTTGATTTCCATGGTATCGCCTTGCACATCGGCCAGCATGATGCCGACCGGCTTGGCCTGACACAGGACCACATAGGCTCTATCGACATTCTTCAGATCGTAATCCAGACCCGGGAAGATCTTATCGATATCATCATGGTAGTGATTCAGCAGATATTTCAGCAGGATGTCATTGCGGTCACATTCCACGACCTCGTAGACCCTATCGGATTTCGACATCTTCCAAAGGAAGTGCAGATTGATCAAAACCAGACAGAAATTCATCAAAGCTGTCGGATAAGACTTGATGATGAAAGCATAGATCGTAAAGATGACGCTGCCGATGGTATTGATGATCCTGAGCTTGACCACCGAAGTCATCAGCATCGACACCAGTACCAGAAAAGACCCCAGATAACCAAAAGCTTCGATCAGAAAATTAAAATTCATAAATTCCTCCGGATCACTATCTACCACTATTATAATTCTTTTGGCATGTAAAATACTTTGCACATAAAAAGCCGTTTTATCATTTTCATGTGCAAAATTTCGTATTTTTGCACATGAAATGATGGTTTTTTAGTCTTTATGTGCAATTTTCACCCAAAATGATAATCCGAAGCTATCCAGCCATAGACATCTTCATGAGGCCTGGGATACCTGCCCATAAGCGATTCAACGACATCTTCAAAACGATCGGGCGAGATACACTTGACCCGACCTTTGATCTCAAAGTAATCGCTCATCGAAGTCATGATGGCCACCACGGAAAGTTTCATGTCTTTGGACATGTCATGATTGTGCAGTAAACGATGGCGATACTTCTTGGCTTGGGCCGTGATGTAGCGGTAATTGTCATCATCGATGGACCTGGTCTTGAACTCGATGATCCCGACCCGGTCTTTACTTAAGATCAGCACATCCGGACGGACCCCGTTTTCATTGTCGAAATCCCACAGGACATATTCGAAAATGATGCTTAGTCTTTGATAATCTCTTTTTCTGTTGACCAGTTTCTTAAGCTGCTTATGCAAAACATCATACTCGTCCTTCCAGGCTTCAAGCTGACTCTCACTCAGCTCATAAGGCGTGACGAAAACATAGTTCTCTTCCATGGCGGAAAGCCATTGCTCTTTAGACAGATCCAGGAACTCTTCAATGGTCGAACAGAAACAGAAATTATCGATATAGGACATTAATCTTTAATGATATAGGCATCGACGATCTGGCCGATATAGGCTGTATGGAAATCACCGACATCGCTTCCCTTGCCATAGTAGCGGTCGATGACATTATCGGGGATCTTCTCCAGATCCTGATCCTGCTTGTAGATGATCTTGCATTCAATGGTCAAAGGATACTCTTTGATACCAGGTGTGTTGTTGGTCTCAGGCTCGACTAAAGTGACATAGTCGGCCTTATTTATATCCCGACCCGACAAAGTGCCGCAGACTCTGTTGATCTCTTTATCGACACCATCTAACGGGATCGACAAAGTGAATTCACCGGCCTTATCCAGCTGAGCCTTAGTGTAACGGCTTTGTCTGACGTAGACCGTAAAAGTATCCAGACCCCATATGACACCCAAATGACCCCAGCCGATCACCATCGCATTGAATTTCTCACCATTGCTGTTTAAAAGGATACCCGGCCTTAAAGCCTTGGTGATAAGCTCAGAATAATCGAAGACATTGATCTTTTCTTTCATTTTTTTGTACCTTCTTTTCTCAATCATAACACGGCATATTCTCTGAAGCAGCCGACTTGCTTTGCTATAATGTTGACAAAGAAAAGTCTTTAGGTAACATGTCAAGTAATTAGTTTTATCTGACTGATTTGGTTCTTTGAAAAATGTGCACTACGAAAACTGCTTTTTGGTAAAAAGTCAGAAAATGATGGATGATGTTGTCCTAGCTCTTATGAGCTAGATA
>JAFRIG010000063.1 GCA_017432895.1 Erysipelotrichaceae bacterium
AGGAGGATAAAGCACCGATCTACGTATCCTGTCATTCAACAGAATTATAACCAAAGGACTCAATACGCCGACAGACCGTATAAAGCCTGTCTAGAAAGAAATAGTGGTGAACTATACTTTCACCACTAATATACGAGGAAGAATAACTATGGAATTCGATCTCAATAAGAAATACTGCTACTACTTCAAACAGATATCCGACATCCCCCGCGGATCGCGCAACGAAAAAGCAATCTCCGATTATGTCGTGGAATTCGCCAAGACTCATGGATATGAGTATCTGCAGGACGATGTCTATAATGTCATCGTCTACAAACCCGCATCAGCAGGTTACGAGAATTCTACCCCTGTCATCCTGCAGGCCCATATGGACATGGTCTGCGAGAAAAACAAGGATGTCGAACATGACTTTGAAAAAGATCCCCTCGATCTTTATGTCGATGAAGAAGGCTGGCTAAGAGCCAAGGGTACGACTTTAGGTGCCGATGATGGCCAGGGCGTGGCCTACATGCTGGCGATACTGGATGATCAAAACCTGAAACACCCCGCTTTGGAATGTGCCTTCACGGTCATGGAAGAGATCGGACTCTTCGGGGCTATCGCCTTGAAGAAGGAATACTTCAAAGCCAAAAGATACATCAACCTCGATGCCGGCGGCGAAAACCAGACCAGCGTCACTTCTTCCGGCGGCGCCAGATCGCTCATTTATAAAGACCTGACTTTTGAAGACAACGACAAGCCGGCCTATCGCATCGAGATCAGAGGCCTCAAAGGCGGACACTCCGCCGGCTGCATCCACCTGGAAAGAGGAAATGCCATCCTTTTGGCTGCCAGGGTCGGCCAGGAACTAAACGAAAGATTCAAGGACCTGCAGATATCAGACTTCAACGGCGGTATGAAATTCAACGCCATCCCCAGAGAAGCCGACCTGTCCTTTGCCAGTAACGGTGATCCTGAAGAACTGTTCAAGGCGGCACAGGAAGTCTTTGAAGCCATCTATGAAGAACTTAAATATTCCGATGAAGGCTTTAACGGCCGCATCGTCAGTATCGAAAGACCAGATAAAGTCATCGCCCTTAAACAAAGCGAAGAGATCTTCTCCATGCTTTATGTCATGCCTAACGGCCTCCAGCATCGTTCAATGGCCATCGAAGGCCTGACCGTCGCTTCCCTTAATGCCGGGGTCGCCTATATCGAAAATAACAGATTCTATATCAACGACCTGATCAGAAGTGCCGCACCTTACCATGGCGACATCATGATCAGACAGATGCAGATCCTGTGCCCCAAATTCAATTTCAGCTTTGAAGTCCACGACCGCTACTATGGCTGGGACTATGCCAAGGAATCGGAATTAAGAGAGATCTTAAGAGATGTGCTCAAGGAAAAAGGTATCGAGATGGAAGAAAGATCCACCCACGGCGGTTTGGAGTGCGGAGTCTTCAAAGGACTGATTCCCGATCTGGATATCATCACCTATGGACCGATCTCCTCCGGTGCCCATACCCCGGAAGAAAAACTCGATCTGGCCTCTTTCGATAGAGCCTATGTCAATCTGGTTACGGTCTTGGAAAGATGTAAATAAAACGAAGTTCACTTCATGATAAGATGTAGTTAAGGAGCAGACTATTATGCAAAATAAAAATATTTTCGATGTCGTTTTGTTGTTTGCCTTACCGGCCTCCGGCAAGAGTGAAGTCAGACACCTTTTGTCCAACGTCGAACCCAAAAGACTGGAAGAAGAATTCCACATCGGCGAAAACGTCCAGCTGGATGACTTCCCCTATGTCTACATGATGCGCTGCATCGACGACGAATTAGTCAAGATCGGCGAAAAACCGGTCTTTGCGGATGAACCGGGTTCCGTCTTTAAAGATGACCGCTACTTCGGAGCTCTGATCAGGATGCTGAACGAAGACTACGAAGATCTCTTCACCAGGAAACAGATCGTCACCGACAACATCGCCAAATACTATATCGACCGTTTCATCGACGCCTGCAAGCAGTGCGAGATCGAAGACGGCTTCGACAAGCTCGACAGTGAAGTCATGGCCAAGGTCTATGAAGGCATGACCCCGCTATGTGAACAGATGCTCAAAGACAAGTATGACAACTATCCCGATACGATGGAAGGCAAGACCTGCGTCATCGAAATGGCCAGAGGCGGCGATATCAATTCCACCCTGCCCTTATCCGGTGCGGAAGGCTACCAGTACAGCCTGAGACAGTTCTCCGATCACATCCTTTCCGATGCTGCGATCCTCTACATCTGGGTCACCCCGGAAGAATCAAGAAGAAAGAACCACGAAAGAGCCAAACCCGGTGCCGATGGTTCAAGCCTCTTCCATGAGACCCCGATCGAAGTCATGTACCACACCTATGGCGTCTGCGATATGATCTATCTCAAGGAACATTCCGAAAAAGAAAATACCGTCACCGTCAAGATCGGCGACAAAACCTACTACGTACCGATCGGCGTCTTCGACAACCGTGAAGACAAGACCACGCCGTTCAGAGATGAACCCGAGACCTGGGATCCCAAACTGGTGGACGATGTCATCAGTGCCATCAAAGTCACCACCGATACGATGTGGGATAACTACAAAAAATAAAGCACTTTAAAAGGCGATCCTGCTAATTGCAGGACCGCCTTTTTTAATACTGTAAATTTCTTATTGAATGCTGTTGATCAGTGAATTGATCTGATCAGCTGTCAAACCGTTACCTTCGAAAGTCTTGTAGGTCTTATCGATGCAGGACATCGAGTAGTGCAGATAATCGACACTGAACAAAGCCAGATTAGCCGTTTCCCCATCACCGAAACAATCCACGTTCAATCCTTTGACGTTCTGTTGCCAGGATTCCGAATAGGAGTTGTAGTCCCCGGAAAGTTCCTGACCTTCGACCCTGTCGGATTTGCGGATGACAAGGCCTCTGTCCTCACTTTCGTATTGAGCCAGAATGACTCCGTTGATATTGGCGCCATAGCTCACCAGCTTAAAGCCCTCCGGTAAAGCCGCATCGATAGGCGGACAGAAATCGATACCCGAGTAGATGATCGCCTCACTTAGATCTGTAGTATAGAACCAGGGATTGGCGATGCTATTAGCACCATCATTACTGACAAAGACGGTCGGATCATCCGTTTCCGCTTTATCGTCATACCAGATCAGGATACCGTTTAAGATATCGAAATGACCGCTGCCGTCGTTATAGACCTCGGTATCCTTGCTTTCGGTATCGGATCTAAATTCGTATTCAGTCAAAACGGCATTCTCATAAACCAGACGCTGATTATCTTCATCATAGTTCACCGGGATCTCAAAATGCGCCTTTTGCGAAGCGGAAGAGGACCAGTCGATGATTATCGTGTTGCTTCCAAGTTCCAGCGAAGCTCTGCCGGCGTACCTTTCATGGTAGCTTCCCTGCAGATTGCGGGGAACACTGTTTCTGATGATCACCTGCTGTTCCTGCTTTTCTTCTTTTTTCTCTTCCTGTTTTTTGTTGCCGCAGCCGCTTAAACATATCAGCACCAGCAGCATAATCAATAATCTTTTCATTCAGTTACCTTCTTCTATTTAAACATTACTTCCAATGAATAGTCCTTAGCCACGTTCTTGATAAGCGGCGAATAAAGCTCCCAGACCGAAAGCTTCGCAAAACGATCCGCCGTCTCCAAAACCTTATCGGCATCAAGCTTCTGCTGCATCTTGTCGCGGGCTTCCTTCTGCACCTGCGCAGCCTGTTCCATCGTCATCTTGATATCCCCGAAAGCCAAAAGACCCTTGGTCGTATCGCCGAACTGGATCTCATCTTCCGGGATGTTGATCTCCTCCTGGACGGCATGAGGGATGAGGATCGTAATGATCTTGGCCTCCTCATCAAACCTGATATCCGTCTTCTTCAATGTCGAAAGATCGACCGTATAGACGACCGTACCGTTGTAGGTGATGATCTGATTCTTGGTAAAGACGCCCCAGTTCAACAGACCCGTATCCGTGATCTGTGCCACATCGGAAACTTTCTGGGTATAAACTTCCAGTTTCACGAGCTTTGAAGAATCGCCCAGGATCGCCTCTTCGAAATCGGCTGCCGTATAACCCAGGAAGCTGTTGTTTTCGATCGTCATATCGTGATCCGCTAAAGGCTCATCGAACTTGAAGAAACTCTTTAAATCGTCATGCAGGCTGTTGACCTTAGGCACAATGATGTAAGCCAGTAAAGCGATCGCGATCAGCGAAGGCAAAGCCGTGATCAGGATATTGCGAATATCGAGCTTGCGGGCACCTTTGGCCGCCGCTTTCTCGACTTTCTTCAGCAGTTCTTCCTCGTTGAATTCGGTATTTTTCTTTTCTTCCATCTTCACATTCTCCATTCGTAATTTTATTCCTATCTTCCCGCCAAATGCCAGGCGATCAGATAATCGGTAACGGCACCATAGGACATGATGCCCTCTTCTTCATTGAAAGTCTTCAGGTAGGTATCATTGATCTGATCGGATACTTCCTGCAAAGGTGAATCGTAACGCTTATAGGTATCGGAAGTGTCCTTCCTGTCCAGCTTCAGCAGTATCACGCCTGCATCCTCGTCGTACTTGTGATAGAGTTCCAAGGCTTTTTCCGGATCGATCTTATACAAAGACGAGAAACAGTAGGAGAAGGCGTTATAGTAGCCGCTGTAGATGAAGCGTTCATCTTCGTTCTTCATACAAGCCAGGAAGGCGGCGAAATTGGCCTCATCTTCGCCCGCCAGGCCTAAGCGGTGTCCCGCTTCATGAGCCATCGTAAATGGCAAAGGTACGACCGGCACGGAACCGGGTACCCCGGCTTCTCCCGTTATCGGCATGAACATCCCCACGATCCCGTTGTACATCAGATATTCGCCAACTAGGGACAGTTTCTTTACGGGGTATGCAGCTCCTTTGAAGACCGGATATTCTGCCCCCAATAGTTTATACGAAGATCCCGCCCTTGTGGCAATCTCATAGAAATCACTTGCGATCGCATGACCTTCTTCACCCCTTTCCATCTTCAGGGCGTATTCCCCCGCCTTAAGCAGATAGTATTCCGTAGCTTCATACAATTGATCGAGACTGTATTCGCCAACTTCAAGATCAAGTTCTTCACTTAATTCCGGGGCATAGTGGTTGAACATCCAGCCAGCTATGGCCATAAAAGCCAGGATCGAAACGATCAGGATCACATTACTGAACCATTTAAAGAATGATCTTTTCTTAATGATCACATAAATCAAAGATCCTATTGTTAACAGTGCCAGACACAATGCTCCGATATCCCAGAAGGCGATCTTAAGCCATGAGGTCAAAGAAGCGATGAAACTGATCCAGCACTTGGAAAAACTGCGGTAAGCCGGAAAAAAGAAAGACGGAAACTTCTTGAAAAGATACATACCCGCCCCATCAAGCACAAACAATATTACAGCCAACAGGATCTTTTTCATCAAATATAATTCTACTATCCTTCTTTTGCCGTGGGGAAAAAAGCGATCCCTTCTTTCCGAAAGGACCGCTTAACCTTTACTGATTTCAATCAGATGATCTAATGTTCGAAATGCTTCTTCACATCTTTGAGCAGTTCGATGATCGGCAAGTGTTGCGGACAGACGCCTTCACACTGACCGCATTCAATACAATCGGAAGCCTTGCCAAACTTGTGAGAGAGATTCTCATAATTGGAGAAGTTGATCGTCCAGCCTTTCTGCTCCAGGTCTTCCCGCATATCCTCATTATATAAAGAGAAATACTCCGGGATCGCGATCGACATCGGACAGCCCTCCGTGCAATAGTGACAAGCCGTACAGGGCACCGCGATTTTCCCATTGATGATGTCCGCCGCCTTGTGACAAAGTTCTACTTCTTCCGCACTCAGCTTCTTGAAATCCTGCATGTAGGAGGTGTTGTCATCCAGCTGTTCAAGATTCGACATGCCGGAAAGTACCACCATGACATTATCCAAAGAAGCGACGAATCTGATCGCCCAGCTGGGTATCGACATCGCCGGATCCTGCTTCTTAAAGGCTTCAGCTGCCTCAGCCGGGATCTTGGCCAAAGTGCCACCCTTGACCGGTTCCATGACCACTACGGGCTTGTCATGTTTCACACAGACTTCGTAACATTCCCTGGACCTGATCCACTCGCTTTCCCAGTCCAGATAATTGATCTGCAGCTGTACGAATTCCATCTGCGGATACCTGCTTAAAATGTGATCCAGCAGTTCCGGCGTATCATGGAAAGAAAAGCCGCAGTGTCTGACCAGACCCTCTTCCTTTTTCTGTAAGAGCCAGCCAAAACAATCAAGCCTCTCATACTTTTCGTACATTCCGGCTTCAATGCCATGGATGAGATAATAATCGAAATAACCGGCACCGGTCTTTCTTAACTGTTCATTGAAGATCTTATCCCTATCCTCCAGGGTCTCGATGAATCCTGAATGAAGCTTGTCCGCCAGCGTGAAGCTCTCTCGGGGATGGCGTTCCACCAGCGCTTCCCTGGCGGCATTTTCACTGTTGAAACCGTTATACATCCAGGCCGTATCGAAATAAGTAAAGCCTCTTTCCAAAAAGAGGTCGACCATTTTCTTGAGCTCTTCGATATTGATGTTTGCCGAATCGTTGGGATCGTTAAGCGGCAAACGCATCAGACCGAAGCCCAGTTTTCTTTGCGGTTTAAATTGCATAATTACGCACTTTCGTTCACGGCTTCTTTCGCCTTGACCTTGCGCGGTCTTTTTAAGGAAGCCTTGAATTCTTCGATGCCTTCCTTGACTGCGGATGGCACTTCCAATAACTGATCATAGCGGGATAGGGGAAGATCCACGCTGCCCGAATACTGAAAACTTACCGACAGCTTATCCTTTGAAATTCCCGTAATAACGCCGGCACTGCCGGTAGCTCTGCTGCGAATAGACATACCTATTACGTCCATCATCTGCCTCCATTTCTGTCGATTATGTACTGCTTATCCTTAACTGAATTATAGTCCTTTCCCACGTTTAAAAAACGCAAGACCGGCATCTTTGTTTATATTTAAACATTCTTTCCGCAACATATCCGCAACATATAGTGAATTTTTTCACATTATTTAAGATATTTTTTCTATTTGTCATCATGTTATAATAGTTGCGAGGTCAACAATTATGGAACTTAATTTCGCCAAACTATTCGGCATCTTCGAAAAAAAGGAACGCAAATACAAGAATGCGCTGTTTGAACCCTACGGTCTCAAAAGCATGCACTACGGCTACCTGAGGATCATCAGCATGGAACCCGGTATCAGCCAGGATGGCATCGCCGCTAAAGTCTATTCCGACAAAGCCAACGTCGCCCGCCAGATCGCCCATCTGGAAAAGAAGGGCTACGTCATCCGCAAAGTCTGTAAAGACGACGCCCGCAAGAGCGAAGTCTATCTGAGTGAAAAGGGTGAAGAGACTTTCAAGGAAATGCGCAAACTCCTCAACCAGTTCAATAAAAGACTGGCCAAAGGCCTAAGTAAAGAAGATGTTGAAAACTTCAACCGCATCCTGAATCATATGACGGAAAACATCGAAGAAATGGAGCAGGAGCTATGACTTACAACAGCTACGCCGACTTATATGGACCTGTAAAAACCAGTGGCGGTCTCATCAGAGGCTATCAGTATGATGGACTGACCATCTTCAAAAACATCAAGTATGGTTCTGCCAGACGTTTCCACAAACCCGAAGCCGCCAGCTGGGAAGGGATCAGAGAATGTACCTCCTATGGTTTTGTACCGCCCCAGATCGACCCCAACGATATCGCCGACGGCTTCTATGTTCCCCACTTCTTCTATGTGGAGAACGAGGAAGAATGTCTCAACCTCAACCTCTGGACCCCATCCATGGCCAAAGACGCCAAACTGCCGGTCGTTTTCTGCGTCTATGGCGCCAGCTTTGATACCGGCTCGGGTGCCGAGATGCAGGCCTACGACGGCTGCAAGCTCGCCAAGAACGGCAACATCGTCTATGTCACTTCCAATATGCGAGCCAACATGTTAGGCTTCTTCGATCTCTCGTGTTTTGGCGAAGAGTATGTCAACAGCGGCAACAACGGTTTTGAAGACGTCCTGCTGGCCTTGAAATGGGTCAGAGAAAATATCGCAACTTTCGGCGGCGACCCCGACAACGTCACCTTGTTAGGTATGCAAGGTGGTGCTTTAAGGATCCGCTACATCATGCAATGCCCGGCCTTCAAAGGTTACTTCCATAAAGCCTTTTTGCTCAGCGGCATTGCCGACCATGGCCATCCCCCCAAAGCTAAACTCTTCCATCAGCTGACTAAAGACATGTTAAAGACGGCGGGCTATGCCGAAAACGATATCACCCCTTTACAGGAAATGGACTTGCATGAACTGCACCAATTATATAAAAAGACCAGAGACCTCACCGGCAACCGCGTCCGCTGGCGAGTCTCCTTAAATGGCTGGTGCTATGGCCGTATGGAAGATGAAGGTCCCTGCCCGGAAATGACAGACATCATCGCCGTCTGCGGCAACACCTTCACGGAACAGAACTTCACCCCCGACAAATTCCCGGAAGGAAGACTCGATCAAGAAGCTTTCAATAAGGAAGCTCAAAGATTCGGCGCAGACAAAGAAGAGATCATAGCTGAATATCAACGCATCTATCCTGACAAGGATCTTAGAGACCTCGTCTTCTATGCCGCCGACCACCGCAAGGCCAACTTCGATTATTGCGATGCTTTAGCCAAAGCAAACATGAAAGTATACAACTATCAGTTTGTCCCCGAGTTCCCTTTCAATCACGGTACCCCGGCCTTCCATTGCGCCGATGTGGCCTATCTGACTATGAATCTGGAACTGGTACCCAATCTCATCATTCCCGGCTATTCCGAAAAGCTGATGAAAAGCTACTCTTCTACCCTGATCAATCTGGCTTATTATGGTGATCCGGGAAAAGATCTTGACGTCAAATGGGAACCCTACACGATCGAAAAGCCAAACACCATCCTCTTCGATAAAGAAAACAAAGTCATGGAAACGGATGACCGTCACTTCATCGAACTCATGGCAAAACATATGCCGGAAAGGAAAAAGAAATAATGAAACTTGTACAGGCCTCTGATGATTTCGGTTATTCGATCGGCTGGAACTATGGCTTGAAGAAAGTCATGCCCTACGACTCGATAACCCACATCAATATCATGACCGACACCCCCGGCAATATCGATGCTTTCAAATTCGTCAAGGAACATCCCTACGTCTCCGTCGCCTGGCATCAGCACTTCCGCGGCAAACCGGTCGCCGATCCCAAGCTGGTATCTTCCCTGTTGAGCGAAGATGGCCACTTCAAGTTCCGCGATGTCTGGAACAAGGACACTTTCAACCAGGAAGCCAGAAACAAACGCTATGAAGGCCTCGACTACGATCAGCTGGTCATCGAATTCAGGGCCGAACTGGAACAGATGTACGCCTATGCCGGACGCTTCCCCGATTTCGGCGGCGGCAAGGGTGACAACCCCGTCGCCAGAGCCACCAATCAGGTCTGTGAAGAATTCAAAATTCCTTCCACCAAACAGGCTTTGGCCCAGACAGGAAGAGAAATGGTCCATATCCATCAGCCCGGCGATGCGACCTATCTGGTCAGGATCAACGAAGACAGCTACATCCGCAACTGCACCTACGATCCTTTAGCCTATCTTAGAAACGATCCCCAGGGCATCTTAAAGAACGAATGTTCGCAAATCGCCTGGCACGCCGGTTTCTATGACGATGAAGTCTTCACGGACGGTTCCTACTTCTATGATGGCGATCAGCGCTACTTTGAACCAAGTCCTTTGCTGGATGTGGCGATGCTGATATCGGATGGATTCAGAGACTGGGTCAAAGAAAACAAAGTCGAACTGGTCTCCATGACCGATGCCGTCTATGGAACCAATACTTTCCAGGAACATCTCAAACAGGTCGGTTCCGATCTGTATTACGGCAATTTCTAAGGAGGAAAAAATGGACTACACGAATAAAGCTTACAAAGTATTTGAAATGTTCGCCAAACAAAAGGCTCTGGCCACCGCCGGAAGCATCGACGACTACAACTGCTGTACGATAGGCTGGGGATCCTTAGGAAACATCTGGGATCGCGGTACCAATATCGTGACCATCAACATCAATCCCGACCGCTATACCTGGGAGTATTGTATGAACAAGGACACCTTCAGCGTCTGCTTCTTCCCGGAAGAATATCACGACGATCTGATGATACTTGGCACCAAGAGCGGCAGGGATGGCGATAAGGTCGCCTTGACCAAGTTGCATCCCATATCCAGAAACGATGCAGTCATCTATGAAGAAGCGAAACTCTCCTTCATCTGCAAGAAGCTCTATCAGGGCGAATTCGCCAGAGAAGGACTCGCGGACAAAATAAACAACGGAATATACAAAGCCTGGCGCCCGCACTACATGTTCGTGGGCGAGATCATCGAAGTAATAGGAGGAGAATAAAATGAACACTGTTGAAACCATCTTAAATCGCCGCAGCATCCGCAAGTATAAGCAGGATCCCGTAAGCGAAGAAGACATCAGAAAGATCCTGGCCTGCGGTATGGCCGGACCCAGTGCCGTCAACGCCCGCGACTGGTCCTTTGTCGTCGTAAACGACAAGGAAAAGATCGCCGACTGGGCCGAAAAATCCGGAAGAGCAGGCAACATCATCAAAGATGCCGCCTTTGCCGTTCTGGTCTGTGCCGATACATCCCGCAGCTTCAAACACGCTCCGGAATTCTATGTCATCAACGCCGCCATCGCCGCTGAAAACATGATCCTGGCGGCCACTGACCTGGGTATCGGTTCGGTCTGGCTCGGTGTCTGGCCGCAGAACGAAAAGATCGAAACGCAGAAAGCTTATTTCGAACTGCCGGAAGAGATCATCCCCCAGTCGATCATCGCCTTTGGCTATCCCGATGAAGACAAGTCCGGTATCCCGCACAAAGACTACGAAGAGGACCGCGTCCACTTCAATCAGTGGTAGAGATGATCAAAGGTATCCACCACGTCAACCTCAAAGTCGCAGGTGCCGATAAAGTAAAGGAAACGGTTTCCTTTTATCACGACCTGCTGGGACTTGAGCTCTATCGCAGCTGGCCAGGCCGCAATGGTCAGAATTACATGCTGAAAGCGGGCGAAGATATCATCGAGATCATGGAGACCGAAAGTCAAGCCGACACCGGTGTCATCAATCATTTTGCCCTGGCTACCGACAAGGTCGATGAAGTGATAGATAAGATCGAAAAAGCCGGCTATCGCATCGATTCCTATGCCAAAGACGCCATCTTAAGAAGTGAACCGCCGATGGAAATCCGTTTCGCTTTCTTCTATGGTCCGGCTGATGAATATGTTGAAGTTTTTGAAGAAAAATAAGGAGTACAGCAATGGCAGATAATGATTATCAGACTGTTTTGAACCGCATGGCCGGCAATGCCGATGTCATGACGAAAAAGTACTACGATTCTTTAGCGATCGAAATGCGACTGGTCGATTCCGACCTTTCCAATATCAGTTTCGATTTCTTCGGCACGAAACTTCCGATGCCCATCATGATGGGTGTCATCGGCGGTTTCTCCCACCTGGGCGAAGACGCCAACTACAAAGCCACCCTGGCCGCCAAAGAACTTGATACCATCTACTGGACCTCTTCGCATGTAAGTGACGAGGAATTAAAAAGGATGATCGCATCCGGCGCCAAAGTCGGCATCGTCATCAAACCCTTCAAGGATCAGGAATATTTCCTGCAGAGATGTTTACAGGCGCAGGAAGCCGGTGTCGTGGCGATCGCCTGTGACATCGACCACGCCTACAACAAGAACGGCGGCTATGACGGACAACGTGACAATGTCTTTGGACCCAAAACATCTGAAGAACTCAAACAGACCGTTGAGACCTTGAAAGTACCCTTCATCGCCAAAGGTGTCCTGAGCGTTCAGGATGCCCTCAAATGCAAGGAAGCCGGTGTCAGCGGCATCATCCTCTCCCACCACCACAACATCATGAGCTTCGCCGTTCCGCCGGCAATGATACTCCCTGAGATCAGAAAAACGGTCGGGGAAGACTATCCCGTCTTTGTGGACTGCGGTATCGTTTCCGCCGCCGAAGCCTTCAAGGCTCTCGCCCTTGGCGCAAACGGTGTCCTGGTCGCCAGAGCCTACATGGCGCCATTGGCCAAGGAAGGAACACAGGGTGTTGTCGACTTCTTCAATAAAATGAAAGGCGAATTAAGAGAATTCCTCAACCGCACCGGATCCAAGGATCTCAAACATATCGATCCATCCGTGATCCACCAGATCCCATAAAAACTAAACAGCTGCCCGCTTGGACAGCTGTTTGTCTATTTAACGACATCCCAGATCATTTCCGAGATGGATGGATGAGGATGGATGACCTCTTCAAGATCTTCCGGACTCATCTTTTTTTCAACGGCGATCGCCAGTTCTGAGATCAGTTCACTGGCATGCGGTGCCACGATCGATCCGCCTACGATCTTATCATCGGCGATCAGTACTTTCACAAAACCGCTCTCGCTGTTTTCGATCAGACAGCGGCCGTTGGCCCCCGTCAGAACTTTCTTGGATACATATTCGATGTCTTGTTTTTTGAGTTCCTCTTCGCTGTATCCCACCGAAGCGATCTCCGGTTCGGTATAGACGGCCGAAGGAATAACGGACATATCGATGGAAGGCTTCTTATTCAGGATCAGATCGACGATGTTTTCGCCCTGGGCTTCCGCCACATGAGCCAACTGGATGTTGTTTGCTTTGGCATCACCGATGCAGTAAACACCTTCGATATTCGTCCTTCCTTCTTCATCAGCCACGACACCTCTTTGAATACTTAGTTCAACGTCTTCGCCGATCAGGCCTTCAAGATTGGCTTTACGGCCGGTTGCAACTAAAACGGCATCCGCGGATACGCTAAGTTCGTTTCCCTTCTTATCGACATAAGAAACTTCCCTGTTCTCACTAATAGACTTGACCGCTGCCGAACAGTTGACCTCAATGCCCCGCTTCTTGAAAAACATGCCTAATCTCTGGCCAAGATCCTTGTCCAAAGTCGGAAGCAGTCTATCAGCCATCTCCAGGATGATCACCTTCACCCCAAAGCCGTTCAAGGCATCCGCGATCTCACAGCCGATGACGCCGCCACCGATGATGATCAGCGATTCAGGAAGCACAAAGTCATCACTTAAAACTTCATCGGAACTGATCGCGTACTCGATACCTTCGATCGGCGGTTTGGCCGGGATCGAACCGGCGGCCAGGATGATGTTTTCACCCTCATAGATCTCACCGTTGCAGGAGATCCTGTCTTTGTCGATAAGTCTGGCTTCGCCATTTACGACTTCAACTTTATTGGCCCTGAGCGATTTTTCGACTCCACTTCTTAGCTGATCTATCACGGCTCTTTTTCTTTCGTTGACCTTTACATAATCAAAAGACGTCTTTTCATTATAGACCCCGAATAATTCGCCATTTAGACTGTTGCGGTATAAACGGCTGGCCTCGATCAGGGCCTTCATCGGGATACAGCCCCTATTTAAGCAGGTACCACCTATCTCTCTTTTTTCAAACAGGATCGTTTTCAGTCCGTTGGCCGCAGCCTTATTGGCGGCAGTATAACCGCCCGGTCCGCCGCCGATTATCATCACATCATATCGCATATCATTCCTCATTCAACAGCTCCAGGATGGCCCTGAGCTTTTCCTTATCGGCTTTCAAAGTTCTGATGTCTTTGCCAAGCCAGTTTTTATATTCCTTCTCCTCGATATCCCAGTTCAAGGCATCGGTGTATATAGCAAGATCTTTTAAGATGTTATCTTCTTTATCATAAGTAAGACGCAGTGTGCCCCAGCTGAAGCGTTTCTCCTTGACGAATTCGTGTTCAGCTTTTTGGCCATGACGCCACAAAGGATCTGCAAATTCAGCTTTCAGCTTTTTCAGCTTTTCTTCATCGTACTTATATACGCAAGCTTTATTCTTATATTCATTCTCAAAGGATGATAACAACGCTTTTTTCAGATCTTCGATACTCAGACCTGGTTTGACCGCTTTGAGATTGATCACTCTTGAACGCACTGAAGACACTTTCCTGGCCTCAAGTTTCACCAAAGAAACATTAAGATAATCACTCAATCTTCCTTCATCCACTTCCAGCATCAGCGTCCCGTGATGGAGACAGTTTTCCTTGCCTTTGTAGTAGGCGTGACCGGAAAACTTTCGGCCTTCGATCTCCAGATCGTTGCGGCCGTTTTTATTGGCGTCTATCCCTAACGATTTCAAAGCCGCCAGGATGATCCTGTCCTGTTTATCGACATCGTAGAGATCCTTTTTACAGACGAAGGTGAAATTGAGATTGCCCTTATCGTGATAGACGGCTCCGCCGCCTGTTATCCTTCGAGCCAGCTTGCCGCCGTCTTTTTCAAATCTTTCCAGGTCGCATTCGCTGTAGGCATCCTGGTTGCGGCCGATGACGATGCAGTTTTCATTCTGCCAGAGATAGAGGATGACAGTGTCATCCTCTACGTTTTCCAACAGATATTTCTCTAACGCCTGATTTTCAAAGACGTCGTAAGCGGGGGCTTCCAGATAGTAAAGCCTAGTCATCGAACTGATACTTGAGTACCGGTTCTCTGGCCGCCTTGGTCTCATCGGGTCTGCCGATCGGGCACTTGTGCGGAGCTTCATGGAGATACTCCGGATCGCTCAAGGCCTGGTCATAAAGATCCAGATAGATCTTCACCGCCTCATCGATGACTTCCTTGCTTTCGGTCTCCGTCGGCTCGAACATCAGTGCTTCATGGACGATCAAAGGGAAGTACATCGTCGGCGGATGGATACCGTAGTCCAAAGAACCCTTGGCGATATCCATAGCCGAAACACCGGTTTCCTTCTTGAGACCTTCCAGCGACAAAACGAATTCGTGCATGCAGGTCTGATCGTAGGCGACCTCGTATTTTTCCTTGAGTTTATTCATCATGTAGTTGGCATTTAAGACCGCCTTGCCTGAAGCTTCTTTGATGCCTTCCTTGCCTAGAGTCAGGATATAAGTCAAAGCCTTTACGACGACTAGGAAATTGCCATAGTAGCTTCTGACCTGGCCCAAGGATCTCTCCGGATCCTTGAAGTAACAGCCGCCTTCATCTTTCACGATCTTGTGACAAGGCAGATATTCCTTCAAAAGTTCCTTGCAACCTACCGGTCCCGAACCAGGACCGCCACCACCATGTGGCGTACCGAAAGTCTTGTGCAGATTCAGATGGACACAGTCAAAGCCCATATCACCCGGTCTGACACGGCCCATGATCGCATTGAGGTTGGCACCGTCGTAGTAGCATAAACCACCTGCTTCATGAACGATCTTCGTGATCTCCAGGATGTTGGGGTCGAACAGACCTAAAGTATTGGGATTGGTAAGCATCAGGCCGGCCGTATCTTTGCCGACGGCATTTCTCAAAGCTTCAAGATCGACACCGCCCTTGTCATTGGACGGAATATTGACGACCTTGAAACCGGCCATGACCGCGGATGCCGGATTGGTACCATGGGCGGAATCGGGAACGATGATATTGACTCTTTCACTGTCCCCTCTTTCCTGATGGTATCTTCTGATCAGCAGTAAGCCCGTATATTCACCATGGGCACCGGCAGCCGGCGCAAAGCTCATCGCATCCATGCCCGTGATCTGACAAAGCAGTTCTTCACTCTTGGCGATGACTTCCATGCAACCCTGTATCGTCTGTTTGGGCTGTAAAGGATGGATCTGCGTGAAACCCGGTAAAGAAGCGATCTCTTCATCGACCCGCGGATTGTATTTCATCGTGCAGGAACCCAAAGGATAGAAACCGTCATTGACGCCATGGGTCTGTTTGGCAAGTTGCGTATAGTGTCTGCCGATATCGACTTCCGCCATTTCCGGCAAACGCAGCGGTGCCTTGCGCAGATACTTTTCAGCCGGCTTGGCTGTACCGGTATCGGCCTGCGGGATCAGCTCAAGGCCGCGACCTTGTCTGGACTCTTCAAACAGCAGTTTCATTGAAACACCTCCCCGATGGCTTGGATCAGCTCATCGATCTTGGCTTTATCGTTAAGTTCGGTGCAGCACCATAAGATCTCATTATTCAAAGGAAGACCGGAAAGGATACCCTTGGCACCAAGCTTGTCTTCCAAAGTCTTAGGATCGACTGGACAGGTCGTGACGAATTCATTGAAGAATTCATCTTCTTCTACTCTATTCAAACCCAGCTTTTCCAGTTCCTTGGCCAGATAGTGGGCGTTGTTGTAGGAGTTAAGAGCGACCTGATATAAGCCCTTGGGTCCCATAGCCGCCAGATAAACGGAAGCCGTCATCGCACAGAGGGCCTCGTTGGAACAGATGTTGCTGGAAGCCTTCTCACGACGGATGTGCTGTTCTCTGGCCTGCAGGGTCAACACGAAAGCTCTGCGTCCGTCGTGATCTTCGGTCTGACCAACGATCCTGCCCGGAAGCTTACGCATCAGTTCCTTTTTGCAGGTCATGATACCCAGATACGGTCCGCCAAAGCCCATCGGCAGACCCAGCTGCTGGCCTTCGCCGACGGCGATATCGACATCCATCTCCGATGGAGACTTGTATAAAGCTACGGCGATCGGATCAAAGCCCATGGCGATCCTGCCCTTGACTTCATGAAGGAGTCCCGCCATCTCTTCGACCTCTTCGATGAGACCGTAGTAGTTGGGGCTTTCCACATAAAGACCGGCTGTCGCTTCGCTAAGTTTTGACTTGAGATCTTCAAGATCGGTCTTATGATCCTTTTCTTTGACGATGCTCAGTTTGACATTACGGCTTTCGCAATAGGTCTTGATGACCGCCAGCGTTTCCGGATCGATGGTCGCCGAAACCAGGACCTCGTCTTTCTTTCTTTCCAGCATCATGAAGATGGCTTCCGCAGCCGCGACCGCTCCGTCATAGACCGAAGCATTGGAAACATCCAGACCCGTCAGTTCGCACATCTGCGTCTGGTACTCGAAGATCGACTGCAGGACACCCTGCGAGATCTCCGCCTGATACGGCGTATAGGCCGTTAAAAATTCTTCCTTGGAAGTGATGGTCTTGACGATGGAAGGAATGTAGTGCTTATAGGAACCGGCGCCACGGAATACCGATCTAAAGACCGTATTCTTTGACGCCAGTGCCGCCATTTCTTCATAGACTTCCAGTTCACTTTTCCCTTCAGGGATCTGCAGATCTTTAAGCAGAGCCTCTTTGGGAACCATCGCATACAGATCGTCCAGTGATTTTAAGCCGATCTGTTCGAGCATCTCTTCCTGTTGGACCTTTGTCTCAGGAATATATCTGCCCATGATCAAGCCTCTTGAGCACAGACTTCTTCGTAAGCTGCCGCGTCCAGCAGTTCTTCAAAAGCGCTGACATCTTTGACCTTGATCAGCCAGTTTTCATAGCAGTCGCTGTTGACTAAGGAAGGATCATCGACGATCGCTTCGTTTACTTCCGCCACTTCGCCACTCACCGGTGAAAAGACATCGGAAACAGCCTTGACCGATTCGACATCGGAGAAAGCCTCGCCTGCTTTGACTTCATCGCCGACTTCCGGCAGGTTGACGAAGACGATATCGCCTAACGCATCCTGCGCAAAATCGGTCAGACCGACGACCCAAAGTCCGTCTTCTTCCTTGACCCATTCATGAGTTTTCGTATACTTCAGTTCTTCCGGATTCTTAAACATACTCAATTCCTCCTCAATGTTTATCTTTCCCGTTTATAGAAAGGCATCTCAACTACTTCAGCCTTAACTCTTCTTCCTCGGACATCGACTTCCACGATAGTGCCGATCTGTGAGTATTTCTTATCCAGCAGTGCCATGGCGATCGAAGTCTTGAACAAAGGCGAGAAGGTACCGCTGGTCGTATGGCCGATCTTCTCTTCACCCACATAGACATCCTGGTGTTCTCTCAAGACGCCCTTGTCAATGATCCTTAAGCCCACCCGGCAGATCTTCGGTTCGCCTTTTGCCTGCAGACCCTTCTTACCGACGAAGTCTTCCTTGTTCATCTTGACGCCGAAATCCAGCCCCGTCTCTAACGGCGAGATCGTCTCATCCATCTCGTGGCCATATAAGGGCATTGAAGCTTCAAGTCTTAAAGTATCTCTGGCGCCTAAACCGCAGGGTACCAGGCCAAATTCCTTGCCTGCCTCCAGTAATGTATCCCAGAGTTTTTCCGCATTCTCATTGGCCGTATAGATCTCGTAGCCCGCTTCACCGGTATAACCCGTATAGGAGACCAGACAGTTCATGCCGGCAACATCCACATCCCTTTTGGCTGTGTAGTACTTCATAGGGATATCCTCTTGCTTCATCAGTTTGGAAATGATGTTGTAGGCTTCCGGTCCCTGCAAGGCTACCTGGGCCACGGAATCGGAGATGTCTTCAATTTCCGTATCTTCCAGGATATGAGCCTTCATGAATTCAAAGTCCTTGTGCCTATTGGATGCGTTGACCACGATGTAGTAGTTCTCTTCGCCGAACTTGTAGACCAGCAGGTCGTCCACTACGCCGCCATCCTCATAGCACATGATCGAATAGCGGACTTTGCCGACAGGCATCTTGGTGAAATCGTTGGTCAGCAGGTGATTCAAGGAAGCCAGAGCTCCCTTGCCTTTGAAAGTGATCTCACCCATGTGGGAAACATCAAAAAGCCCCGCCTTTTGCCTGACCGCCAGATGTTCGGCGATCACGCCTTCGTACTGGACCGGCAGCAGATAACCCGCAAAAGGTACGATCCGGCCGCCAAGTTTCACGTGGGCGTCATACAGAGGTGTTTTTAATTCCATGATTTTCTCTCCTTTTTCAAAAAAGACAGGAAAAAGATCCTGTCTCTGTTTTTTTACCTGAAAGATTCTCCCTTGAAAGGATTGCTTCTTTGGTGCATTTATTGCTCTCCAGAGTGCCGTCAAAGACCGGTCCTTTTACCTGAGAGTTTCTTCACCTTCGGTGTTCCGTCTGCGGAATCTCTCCCGGTCTCATCACTCGGCTATCTGTCTTTATTTTATCATAGGCAGCCATAGCTTTCTCACAGGATTTAAAACAAAATTCTTTTCTTTATTAATCTGTTATCATTGATGTGTGAATGAAATAAACATTATCCCCATCGGTTCCGGTTCGACCGGCAACAGTATCTATATCGAGATCCTGGATCATCGTTTTCTGATCGACATGGGCATCGGCTTCCGCAAGATCAGGGATGCCTTGGCACTGCACGATAGAAACATCAACGATATCGAGGCCATCTTTCTCACTCATGGCCACTCCGATCACACCAAAGCCGCCAAAGCCATCGCCAACAACACATCCTGTAAAGTCTATGCAGATCAAAGTTCCATGTATGCGATCCGCGACATCAACGCGGAAAGGGTGATCCTGGAATCTTCAACGACTTATGAGATCCTGCCCGGTCTCAAAGTCAGGATGTTCCCGGTTCCCCACGACTACGTACGGACCTGCGGTTTCGTCTTTGAATATCAGGGCAAGAAACTTGGCTATGTGACCGACTGCGGCAAGATGAACGAGATCATCATCGATGAGATAGCCGGATCCGATGTCATTGTCATCGAATCCAACCACGATATCGAAATGCTGAAAAACGGACCCTATCCAAAGGACTTGCAAAGAAGGATCTTATCCAAATACGGCCACCTGTCCAATGACGACTGTGCCGAAACGATAGCTACGCTCTACGACAAAGGCAGTAGAAACTTCATCCTGGCCCACATCTCCTTAAACAACAACACGGTGCAACTCGCCTATGATACCACCGCCAACAGGATGCAAGGCAAGGATATCACCCTCTATGCCTGCAAGGAAGAAAGTGTCGACCTTTTAAGTTTCTGATATGAACGACAGAAGTACAGGCAAATTCATCGCATTGATCCTGCGTCACAGACCGGAAGTTATCGGCATCACGCTGGATGAACATGGCTGGGCTAACACCGAAGAACTGATAAAAGGCATCGCCAAAACCAGAGACTTCACGCTGGAAGATCTTGAAAGGATCGTAGCCAATGATGAGAAACAAAGATATTCCTTCAATCAAGACAAAACGAAGATCAGAGCCAACCAGGGTCACTCCATCGATGTCGATGTGGAACTTAAGGAAGCTGTGCCACCTGAGATCCTGTATCACGGGACTGGCGAAAAGTATGTGAACGCCATTGATTCGCAAGGCCTCAAAGCCAAAAATCGTCTCTATGTCCACCTTTCCAAGGACATCGAAACAGCCAAAAAGGTCGGATCAAGACATGGCAGACCCGTCGTCTATCAGATCGATTGCAAAGCCATGAGCGACCAGGGTTATCAATTCTATCTTTCAGCCAATGATATCTGGCTTACCAAAAACGTACCGGCCTCATATCTGAAAAAACTCTAGGAAGCCTTTCAGATAAACGGCCGTTTTTTAATGAAAAGACCGTTTCCGGCCTTTCACATCTTTTTGCATTCCTCCAGTAATTCCTGGACTTTAGCACGCAGTTTTTCGTTTTCTTCTTCAAGATCGGCATCCTTATCAATATAATAAGGTTCTCCGATCACGATCCGATAAGGATCAAGGAAGGGTCTTCCGCCCGAAGTATAGCCGATCGGTACGATCGCCGCTCCCGTCTCCTTGGCCATTTTGACTGCTCCGATCTTAAACGGCAGCAAACCCCCAGGAATCAAACGATTGCGGGTACCTTCCGGAAAGATGCCGATGACTTCACCCTGATTTAAAGCGGTCTCCGCCGCCATCAGCGAATCATGAGCGCCATGCTGGCGGTCGACAGGGATCGTATTGGCCGAACGATACATGAAACCCAAAGGCGAATCATGGAGTTCCTTCTTGGCCATATACCTGACCACTCTATCGGTAGAAAGCAGCACGAAAGCCGGATCACCCAGATGGATGTGGTTGGAAGCCAGAATGACTCCGCCTTTATCCGGAATGTTTTCCTTGCCTTTATATTTGGGACGATAGAGAAGATAGGCCGGCAGGATACACAAAGTCCGCCAGAAACGATAGGCTCTCGTATCTTTTCTTACATACTTGCGAATAAATTCTTCATTCTCTTTTTCGATATTCATAACAATAATGATAATACAAATGCTGATGATCTTCATGCTTACATCGTGAAAATCGACAGGAAAAAACGTCTTCCTTCGCTATGCCCTTGACTATAATTCCACTTTTTTTCAAAACAAATTAGGATTCTTTACTTCTTCTGCCTATAAAGAAGAGGAGGATCTTTAAAATGAATCATAATAATAACAAACTCAGTGATAACATTACCGAAAGAAAAAATAAAAAATACAGAGACCGATACATTCCTTTTTCCAATGACTACATGTTCTGTTTTCTTCTTTCATCCAATACGCAATTAGCCAAAGAGCTGCTGGAACTGATATTGAACATCGAAGTCGATCATGTAGAAGTCATCGATGCCCAAAAGATCCTGAATTACAGTTTGGACTCCCATTCTGTAAGACTGGATGTCTATCTGAAAAACAGCAATGATGTCTTTGATGTTGAGATGCAGAACATCTACCTCAATGACTTTTCCAAAAGGATGCGCTACTATCATTCGGCCATTGCCTGTGAAGATCTTGAAAGAGGGGATGACTACAGTAAACTGAAGAACTGTTATGTCATCTTTCTGTGCCGTTTTGATCCCTTTAAAAAAGGTGAAGCTATCTATCGTTTCACCATGAGATCAGATCGGCATCAGGATCTTGAATTAAATGACGGTGCTTATAACATCATCTTAAACTGTGAATCAAATGACGAGAACATCTCGCCGGGACTGAAACACTTTTTGAAGTATATCAACGAAGGTATCGCAGTTGACAATTTTACCGGCAAAATTCAAAATGAAGTTGACAGGATCAACAACGATCCCCATTGGAGGAAAAACGCATTGACCATTGAAGAAAGCATGAACATCAGATATAAGCTCGGAAAAGATGAAGGCTTCAAACTGGGAAAAGATGAAGGCTTCAAACTGGGAAAAGATGAAGGCTTCAAACTGGGAAAAACAGAAGGCGATTTCTTTAGAGTGGTCACATCCATTGAATCCCTGTTATCTAAAGGCATTGTTAACAGCGAAGAGGAAGCCTGCGATATCCTTTCCTATGATTATGAGGAATATCTGAAGAAAAAAGACAGTTTGTGATTTTGTTGAAGAGTCAGCATCATTGACAATTACCAACAAAATCCAAAATGAAGTTGACAGGATCAACAACGATCCCCATTGGAGGAAAAACGCATTGACCATTGAAGAAAGCATGAACATCAGATATAAGCTCGGAAAAGATGAAGGCTTCAAACTGGGAAAAACAGAAGGCGATTTCTTTAGAGTGGTCACATCCATTGAATCCCTGTTATCTAAAGGCATTGTTAACAGCGAAGAGGAAGCCTGCGATATCCTTTCCTACGACTATGAGGAATATCTGAAGAAAAAAGACAAAGCTTAAAAAAGTTCATTTTTGAAATCGATCGTAACAAAAGGCTGTGCATGTCCTGATATTTAAACAAACCAAGAGGATCTGCACCGCCTTTTTTATGTGTTTCGGTTAATCTGTTATTCAACAGAAACACGACAACAGGTCAAAAAAACCGAATGGTACTCATTCGGTCTTGTTTTCAGCTATGAACTTATCGGTGAAGTCACTGACGATCTTCTCGAGTTCCTTCGCCTTTTCTTCGTTGCCTGCGTTGCGGTACATATCCGCCAGCATCGCATAGATCGGCATCCTGTCTTCTTCTTTAGGCGTCTGCTGAAGCTGTTCATTCATCAGATCGATGTACTTGCTGCCCTTGAGGACATAGGTATCATAGAAGACATCGATGACCTGTTCATCCTGCGGCTTGACATCCTTAAGCAGGTCGTAGTAGGTCCTGGCTTTACTCTTATCTTCCGTGGAAACATAGTAGTAGAAAGCTCTTTTATACAAAGCCTCTTTCTGAGCCTTGTTCATAGGCATGGTAAACTCATCGAAAGCCTTGTCGATACCCGCTTTGTCTTCCTTGAGGATCTGCTTGTTCAGTTTCATAAAAGCGACATTGTAGGCGGGGATCAGCTTTCTGGTCAGAGGATCTTCAAGCAGTTCATCGAAGGTCTTGTAGTCCTTTTTGGCCAAAGCCTGACTTAGTTTGCCTACCAGATCGTCCCTCTTCTTACGGGTCATGTATTGCATATAAAGTTCGCCGATGATCAGTATGATCGTCAAAGCGATCAGAATCTTGGGATCCATAAGCCTCCTTTATCCTATCGGTTGTATTTGAGGATTAAGCAGATCGGTATCGATCTTGTGATCGTAGATCTTTTTTCCTTCCCTGTAGGTATACAGGCAGTTGAAGTCTTTGTCGATTACCGCAAAATCCGCATCCTTGCCTATCCTTAAGGAACCTTTCCTATCCGCAAAACCATAGACTCTGCAGGGGTTGAGTGAAGCCATGACGCAGACCTTTTCCAAAGGCAGCTTCAGGTTCTGTACCAGGTTCTTCATACCATAGAGTACCGGTTTGGCACTGCCGGCCAGACGGCCCGTATCGGTCAAAGAGAAACCTTCCGCCGTGATGTTGCTTACACCGAAAGGACCATCGTATCTCCCCGGTTTTAAACCGGCGAGATGAACGTTGTCCGAGATCATCATGACCTTGTCGAAGGCATCCTTCTTGACTCTTAGGATAATATCGATCATCTCGTTGCGCACATGCAGACCATCGCAGATCAGTTCGTTGAAGACCTCATCATTGAGGATGGCGGCACCGAGTCCACCCATGTTGCGGTGATGCAGACCGGCCATGACGTTGGCGGTATGGGTGATGACGCTGATGCCATCCTTAAAGGATTCCGTGGCTTCTTCATAAGTCTGATTGGAATGGGCGAAAGCAGCCCGGACATTGTTCTTATTCAGCAGTCTGATCATCTCCTTGGAACCTTCCAGTTCCGGAGCCAGAGCGACAAGTCTTAAATACCCTTCACCATCGTCGATCATCTTTTGGACATTGGCAAGATCGATCTCCGGATGACCGGTATCGACCCCCTTTTCACCGACTCTGTTGAGGTAAGGACCCTCGGAATGGATACCCATGATCCTGGCACCTTCTTTGTCTTCTTTGATGGCTTCAACAACGTTTTTGAAAGCACCCTCTTCATTGTCGACCGTCGGGAAGATCGCCGTCACGGCAGCTGAACCTAAAGCCTTGGCATAGGCCTGAACTTCTTTGACTCCACCTTCGACATTGCCCGGATCATAGCCCATGTAGCCGTGATTGTGCGTATCGAAGATACCCGGAATGATCGTATGCTCGCTGAAGTCGAGATCAGCTTCCTGCTGCTCAACTTCCTTACGTACCAGATCGCTTATTTTGCCATCTTCAAAAGTCAGGTAGCCATCGATGATACCCTGTTCGGTCACAATATTTCTGGAATATATCTTCATCTTGGTAACTCCCTGTAGGTGATCAGTTCCACATTATTTTCTTTGATCCACTGCGCAACTTTTTCTGACATCATCATCTGTGCATCCTTGGACCTCTCCAAAGAAAGTGTCGTCAGACCTAAAAGTTCCGCATCCACATAACCAGGATGGCAGCAGAAGGCATTCAGTTCCTTTGTAAGCATCTCATCGGCTACCGAGAAAAACTGGGCAACCGTATCTTTATTGAGCTGATCATTGGGATCGAAGATCTTCTTTTGCGAAGCCATCGAAGCCTTGAACAGCTTATTCATAGAAGAACTCATATCCAGCTTCTCCCAGATCTCGGAAGAATAAGGAATGTCGTGTTCCACGGACAATTCATGGATGACCTTGCGGTAGTTCTCCGAAGAGATGGAATGTTCATGAAGGTATTCAGGCTTGCGCCCTGTGAGTTCCACAAAGCGGTCAAACTGAGCCTGCAGCTCTGTTCTTACTTCCTCGTAAGGGAATAATTCCGCTCTTCCTTCTTCGCTTTGCCACCTGGGATCTCTGGTCCTGACGCCCGAGCGGATGAAGTTTCCTTCTTCATCGACCAGATGCGGGATCAGTTTGGGATCGGCACAGGTCGGTCCGGAAACAAGGTTGAAATCGATACCGAAACAAGCCTGCGGACGATCTTTCATGAAAGAGACCGCAAACGGTGCGGAAGGCATATTCGCAAAAAGACCCGTGTTACGTAAAACGCCGCGGTCGATCGAATCGACGATGCCTAAAGTGACGGCTCTGGTAAAGCCGAAGTCATCGCCCTGAAATAATATTTTGGCCATAGATTAGCTCCTTTCACCCATATGCTCACAATCATATTATGCACATATGGCTGAAAATAAGGGGAAAGAATGACCTTTCCCCTTATCGCTTTTAGAATAAGCCGATCGCAGCACCAACAAGGGCAAATGCGAAGATCAAGAGAATGAGCTTGGTCGGAGTCCAGCCCTTCTTGATGAGATAGACCATCAGGAACAGTGCACAGACACCCAGCAGACCAGGGAAGACGGAGTTCAAGACATCAGCGATGACGACTTCGCCGCCTTCAGCACCGGTCGTATTGATGACCAGGTTCAAAGGAACGGAGACCATCTGCGCGGTCATAGCACCGACCATCATCAGACCTAAGACGGAAGCACACTTGGTTAAGACCTGGATCAGACCGGAATTGAAGACCTGATCGATGAAGGAAGTACCGAGCGTATAGCCTGCATTGATCAGCAGCCATTTGACGATAGACTGTGTGACACCGTATAACAGGATGAAAATGATCGTACCTAAGAAGTTACCCTGTGAGCACAGACCGATAGAGATACCGGCAGCGATAACACGGATACAGTTGAAGAACAATGAGTCGAACATACCGGCGGTCGGACCCATGAGGGCGGCCTTGATATTTTCGATCGTCATGCCATCGACTTTGCCTTCCTTGTGCTGTCTCTCCATAGCGTATGCCAGACCGGCAACGAAGGAGAACGGAACAGCGTGCGTGTTGAAGAATGACTGATGTCTTAAGACGGCTTCCTTCATTTCTTCAGGATCGTCACCATACAATTCTTCCAAAGCCGGTTCCATCGTCATCGTGAAACCGTTGGCTTCCATCTTGACCATCGAGAAGCTGATGAAGACAAGGTGAGACAGCCAGAACATCTTCTTAAGAGTAGCTTTTTCCTGAGCTGTTAAATTGTTGTTAGCCATTAGAAGAAATCCTCCTCATCATTCTGTGCATCTGCAACTTTGACACCTGAATTCAGGATCTCGTTCTTGGTGTCGATCAGACGCTTGTTCGTGAAGAACATGGTGATAGCGATAGCAGCACCGATGATGGCGATAGCCAGCGTATCCATATGCAGATAAGCAACCATGACATAACCGACGAAGAAGAAGATACCAACTTCGTTGTCCCAGATCATGGAAGTCAGGATCGCGAAACCGACACCGATCATCATACCTGAAGCAGCGCTTAAGCCCGTCATGACAAAGGCAGGTAAAGCACCAAGCAGTCTGTTGAGGCCTTCAACGCCATAGGCAACAGCGATGAACAAAACGACAGACGGGATGAGCTTCATGGCCGCAGCGAACAGATAGTTCTGGATCTTGAACTGTTTCAGATCTTTGACAGCCAGTTTCTCCCAATAAGCAGCCATCGGGTTAGCGATCAGTGACATGCTTAAGTTGTTGACGGAAGTAAGGACGGTACCGATCGGGAAGGCGATAGCCGTACCATCGGCAATGCTGGCACCGGTCAGGATCGTATAAGCGACCGCGATGACGGAAGACAGCGTAGCGTCGGCAGCGATGACACCACCGATAGCGGAGATACCCATAAAGATAGCTTCGAGTTCAGCTCCCATAATGATGCCTGTACGGAAATCACCCAGTACAAGTCCTGCCAACGGAGCGATCACGATCGGACGAGTCAGTGCCTGCCATGACAGACAGATCTCATCGATGTAGTTCAGCAGGAAATAAACGATGCATATTTTCAATGCAGCACCAGCCATAAATTAGATTTTCCCCCTTTCTTTTGAATTTCTAATTTAACTTAAAGCCTTTTCCAGCGGCTCAGCTGTTTCTTCAGGAGTCGTCTGATAGACGGTATTGTAACCGAGGTTCAGCACCTTCTTCAGCGTCTCTTTTTCATCATCATACAGATACAGGTTGAGTCTGTATGTCGGGCGAATTTCACCATTAACTTTCGGAGCGATACGTCCATAGTTGCCAACATTGACCGTTTCCGGTTTATCTTCGATCGAAGTCAGGATCTTAAGCAGATCATCAGGATTGTTGACCAGTAACAGGATCTTGTGATCGGCGGATTTGGGATTGTTCATCAGAGCGATGGCCTTGTCGATCGAAACGATCGCCGTCTTGCAGGTAGCCGGAGCAGCCATCATCAGGGATTTCTGAATGACGGAGTTTTCCGCTGCCGCATCATTGGCAACGATGATCCTGTCGACACCGGTGTGTCTCGACCACTTGATCGCGATCTGACCGTGGATCAGTCGCTCATCCAAACGAATTAATTTCAGCATTTTCTTTTTCCTTTCCTAGAAGAAATCTTCATCTTCTTTTTCCGCTTCGCTCTTATCAAGCTCCACGACTCTTAACATAGTCCGGCTCTGTTCGACCAGCTGCGCCAGCTCTTCATCGGAGATATCCTCCTTGACCGCCAGCTCCAGGACCAGTGCCAGGTTGATACCGGCCACCAATCTGGTATTCGGTTTTTCCAGATAGGTGTACATGACCTGATTGACGCTTCCGCCATACAGGTCCGACAACAAAAGGACTTTGTCGTCAGCTTCTACGGTCTCGTAGAAAGCATCGAGGTGTTCCTGAACGGAATCCTGATCGATGTAGGCATCGAAGACCGTGATCCTAGGATTAGGTCCCATGAGGATCTCAACGGAACTTTTGATGCCACTGGCAAAGTGTCCATGCGATGAAATGAATAATTTAAGCATTTTTCTTTTCCTCTTGTACACTAAAGATAACATTATTATTAATGTTTTGTGAATGCTTATTTTATGTCTTTTTTAAGTGTAATTTTATATTTTGCACCTTACAAGGTGTATTATAAATTCAAAAATTTGCGACGGATGATCGCCTCGAAAATATAGTCCAGCGTCCCATCCTTGTCATTAATAAGTCTGTCCAAAGCCCCTTCCGTCTGTACCAGATAACGTAAGATATGATCCAGAACCTTCATATCCGCCAGATCCATCTTGGGATCCACCGACACTGCAATCAGAGCATTGACTTCCAGGATCTCCTCCCGATACAGGCTCTGCTTAGGCAGATAGATATCCAGGACTTCCTTGTGGGTAAAGGCATAAGGCATGAAGACCAGAACTATCCCGTTGCGGTGATAGTAGTGATCGATGATCTGTTCATTCTCCACGTATTGACCATAAAGGGCTTCCTGATAAGCGGGTTCAAAAGCGTAGCGATAGGAAAGGGCTTCGACAAAACCGTCGATATCATTGATCCGCTGTTCAGGATAGACCTTCAGCAGTTCCTTTACCCTGTTAAGTTCCCTTCGATCGAAACCGTTCTTGAACAGCTTATCGAAAAGTGAATCCGAAGGCCTATTGTAATCCAGTTCCCGATAACCCACGATAGGCAATGGATAGTTGTAGTAAAGGATGAAACCCGAATGGACGATCGCATCGTAATCATCGAAATTCACCCTGCGCATCTCATATAGATTGAAGATGTCGATCTTGCGGATATATTGGGAATATTGTTCAGCCAGCGTCTCGCGGATATGCTGGGAATAGACCAAGCCCTCGGTCGTCGTGATCGCCAATGACAATTTATTATATGGATAGAAGATCTTCTTGAACAGTCTTTCATAGACCGCCGCATAAGACATGACCAAAGCATCGCTGATCGGTTCCCCAAAACGGATCTGCAGTCTGGCGATCATAGCCCTGGTCATCTCCAAAGGGATCGGTGAATACATGTCATCCGAGCCTTCCAGATAAGTGATGAAACGCATCTTACCGGTATGGTCGAAATGATGCTTGAGATATAACTGCATCTGCAGCGATTCCAGATCCCGACTGTAGATCCTAAACAGATCCAGACGATGGATACTGCCACCTAGAGAATCTTTCATATCATCGATGATCTCGTTGAAAAGCTTGAGATTTTCCAAAACCAGGCCATCAGGCAGATCATCGATCCCACCCAGACGCAGATTCAGATCCCGGTTTGTAAGCAAGAGCCTGGCAAAATTCAAAACCTCGATCTCATCGGCCTTGACATAGTTCCTGATCGTCTCATCCGCAAAGATCTGCTTAGCTACTTCGTAGTCATAGGTATCCTTCAGTTCTTTAATGATATCTTCACTTAGTTCAGGCGATCTTTCTTCCGCCATCCGCTTACGCATCAGACAGATGTGGGAAGTGATCTTCTTGGTCTCGATATCGGAAATGGTGATCCGGCTTTCTCTTAAGATCTTCAGAAAAGCCTGCCGCAGTCTGGTATAGTAGTTGACCCCATCCACTCTAAATAATTCATCGAAAGGTTCGTAAGGATAAAGGGGCTGGAATTCATGATATTGCGAACAGCGCAGTTCCACCAGCGCCGAACGCAGATCCTGTTCCTTGCCGGTAGCCTGATAGCCCTTGCCGGAAACGACATCCAGATCGATATGATAAGAAGATAGGAAACGTTTGGCCCAGATGATATCCTTGCGGATAGAAGAGCGGGACAGATAAAGTTTCTCGCAAAGCTCCTCGATCTTGACCGATTCATCCACCAGAAAACGCTGCAGGATATACATGCGTCGATTGATCGATTCCACCGAACGGCCATAGAAAAGGGAATAGGAAACCTCGATACTGCTGCACAGTTCCTTGTATTTCTTTTCATCCTCCGCCACGATCTTATAGCCCTTGGCCTTATAGGACTTTATCCTGGCACTGCCCTCTGCAAGACACAGTTTATTCAGCTGCGTGATGTCGTTTTTGATCGTCCTTAAAGACGACTTCGTCAGCTTGGCCAAAGAAGCCGCCGTTACCGGCTCGGGATCGCTTATCAGCGTCCTTAAGATCATGATATGGCGATACTTTTCCAGTTTCATTTACTTAATTATATCTTGAGAGATCCTCTTCCAAAAACAATTCGAAACAAAACGCAAAAAGCGCTTGCGCGCTTTTGACTTTATTCCATCTCCCTGCACTTGACTAACAAGTCAATGATCGGCAGATGTTGCGGACAGGCTCCTTCGCACTGACCGCACTGGATACAATCGCTTGCCTTACCCTTATTCTCCGTGATCTTGAGATACTCATCTTTAACATCCTTAGTTGGATCAAGGATCTTCGCATTATATAAGGCAAAAATATCCGGAATACCTATCGACATCGGACAGCCTTCGGTGCAGTAGTGACAAGCCGTACACTTGATGGTCTGATCGTTGTTGTAGATCTCCTGAGCCTTTTCGATGATCTTTATCTCTTCCTCATTTAAAGGCTTGAAATCCTTCATGTAGGAAAGGTTGTCTTCCATCTGGGCGAGATTGGACATGCCCGATAAGACGGTGATAATGCCTTCCTTGGAAGCGACGTAACGCACCGCCCAGGAAGCATAGGAGGCATCCTTGTTATAGGCATCGAAAAGTTCTCTGACCGCTCTCATCGGATTAGCCAGACTTCCTCCCTTGATCGGCTCCATGATAGTCAAAGGCAGATCATGTTTTCTTACCACTTCGTAGCATCTTCTCGACTGGACCTTGGCACTCTCCCAGTCGGCATAATTGATCTGTAACTGCACGAATTCCACATCGGGATGCTTGGTCAGAAGTTCATCCAGCAGTTCAGGTGTGCCATGGTATGAGAAACCGTAGTGTCTGATCAGACCTTCTTCCTTCTTCTGTTTTACGAAATCCCAGATCCCGAAATCATCATATTTGTGGACATTGGAATCGGAGATGGCATGCAAGAGATAGAAATCGAAGTAACCGGCACCCGTCCTTTCCAACGAGATCGCCAACTGATCCTTGGCCTGTTTCTCATCCGTGATCGTCGGCATACCGGCCATCAGCTTGGTAGCCAGATAGTAGGCATCACGCGGATATCTTTCAGCGACCGCCTTTTTGAAAGCTTTCTCCGAATCACCATGATCATATACATAAGCCGTATCGAAATATTTGCCGCCGGCTTCGATAAACAGATCGGCCATCTTCGTCGTCTGTTCGATATCGATGCTTCCATCTTCATTTTTCGGCAGACGCATCAGTCCGAAACCCAGCTTTAACATATTCATATTCTTATAATCGACCATTATATTATCCCTCCTGTTGATACCTATATTTTACTACGGTCCTGCTTTCCTTTAGATACAAAGAAAGACACGTTCCCGTGCCTTCCTGTATGTGTTGACTATTCTTCAATGATATAGCTTATCTTTTTGATGATATCCTTATCGGCATCCGTATAGTAGACTCTTCTGTCACTGCCATACTCTTCCATCAGTTTATTGACCATCTGCTGAGCTTCGGCCAGTTGCTCGTTTTCGACCAGGGCCGGATGAAGCAGCAGTTCAGGATCGTTGGCTCTTTTGCCATCATATTTTCTGATGATGGCAGCTGTCTGTTTTTCATCGGCTTTGCGCCAGCCATGACAGCGCTGATAGGCATTCCAGCGGTCGTGTTCGGCATAAGCCATCTTCTTCATGTTTTCTTCATCACTTAGCCACTTATCGATGAACTCATTGTCAGAGAGTTCTTCATCATCTTTGAAAGAAAGAATGTAGCGTCTTTTATACTTGAGAGCCAAAGCTTCCGCAAATGAAGATTCCTGATTCTGATAATGGTAGAAACCCGTTGTTTCTAGCAGATCATCCTGTTTGGCAGGATCGAGATCCAGGATACTTTCATCGCCCGAAGCCAGGTAGGAAAGATGGACCTTTTTGGCACTGGCTTCCAGATCGGGATTGACCAGTCTGCTGTAATCGCAGGTCTTGCCATAATCGCCAAACAGCGTGATCTTATCTTCCTTGATGATCTTGTTGAAGGAAGGATCAGCCATATAACAAAGGATCTGCGGACAATAGAGATCGGCGCTTTGACCACTGAGATATCTTCTGATCCTTGAAGCCGTCTCATAAGCCAGTTCGCCTTCATCATAAAGGATGAAGACCACGTCAAAGTGACATCCGTCCTTAAAAGCCTCCGTCTCCTCTCCATGGTCGCAATCGTAGACTTCCAAAGGATACCTGTCGATCTCCGGGGCATCCTTCAAAAGACTTGCGTAACTTCTTTCGCTGCCCGGACCGATCAGTCTGATCAGATTCTCGCCATCCGGTTTTATCATCAGCGTAAGCAGATTCTTGATGAAAGCGATGCAGCTTTCGTTATCATCGATGATGGCCACGTTGCATTCTTTTTTGGTCGCCAAAGTATCCATACACAAAGACAAAGCATCGATCGCCAGAGCGTTCTCTTCATCGATGTGGCGCAGATAGATCTTACCGGCATATTGACGATCGAGATTAAGCAGCAGCTCTTTTTGGGAAGGAGAAGCAAAGACTCTGACCATCGTCAGATCGGCGTCGTAGTTTTTCTGTTTCAGTAAACTCTCGCACAGTCTGGCGGTAGCCTCGATCCGCTTGCGGTCATCTTCCCAGACTTCAAAGAATTCAAAATATTTGTTTTTCAAAAGGACCAGCTTGTTTTCCGCGGAATTGATCATCATCGCCGATATCTGCATGGCCCTGTTGACCAGCTCCAGATCGGTATTCTTACAGTTGCAGAAGATGATCTTCCCTTCTCTTTTTTCTTTGGCGATACTTTCCGCGATCATGATCGAACGCCTGTTGAGATCGGAGAAGACATAGAGATGTTTCTTGCCGATAAAAGAAAGCGCCGTCTTGATCCGCGAAGAATAGGAGACCGCAAAGACTGAAGCCGCCAGCGGGCCTAAGACATATAAGGTGAACAGGAAGAAACGATAGACCTGAAAGACCCCGCCTTCCAGTTGCAGTTGATAAGGGATGCTGCCATCGACGCCTAAAGCGATACCCGAAACACCGGCTCTGAAAGCCTGGATAACCGCGATGACCAGATCGCTTTGCATCGTATAGTAAGGAAAAACCAGGACCGAGATGGCCAAAGAAAAAGCCGCCGACAAACACAAAGACATCTTCTGAACATCTTCCTTGTTCAAAACAGCCATGATAATGCCGATGATCGTTACCAGCAAGGCAATGCAAATATAGAAGGTCATCCCGCAATCCTCCTTATGTATCCTATGAAATAATTATACCTCAGCTGACAAGTCCATTGCCTCCCTGTATATGACAGCCGCCAAAGATCGCCCTTATCCTATATAATTAATTTATAGAAATCTCATTTTCATAATGTATCGGAGGTAAGTCATGGCCGAAAAAGTATTCATCTCATATTCCCATCAGGATGCCGCCTGTGCCCATGGTATCGCCAGATACCTGACAAGACACGGTTGCGATGTCTGGATCGATTCGCAAAATCTTTCCTTAGGTGACAAATGGGCCAACAGTATCGAGACCGCCCTGGCGCAAGCCGACATCGTCGTTGGCTTACTTTCCTCGTCTTCCTTAAGAAGAGATGAGGTCTTAAAAGAGATAAACATCTCCTTAAAAAGGATGGAAGAGGAAGGAACCGAGAATTTCCGCCTCTTCTTCGTCGTCATCGGCCAGATCCATCCCTCCTGGTTCAAAGAAGGTGAAAGTTCGGAAGCCATCAAAAAATACCTGGCTCAGTACCAGTACATCGAATTAAGTGCCTATGCCGAGATCACGATCGAAGCGATGAAAAAACTGCTGAGTGCCATTCGACGCAAAGGCTTACAGGAAGGGGACATAAGCACCGTCTTAGACAATGGTGAAAACAGCTTCATCAACCAGAACTCCCTGCCGGAAAAGGCCTTTGACAATCGCAGCAGTTCCATCTACTACAAGACCTTCGCCGCCGACCTGGCCCCTTCTTCCATCTATCCCTTTGCCCTAGACAACCAGTGGCTGCCGGAGATCTTCTATGATCCGAAAAACGATCTGTACAACGATTTTGAAAAGGAAGGCTTTGCCGCCCCGTTAGTCAAGGAATATCTTTTGGAATACAAGAAAAGAAATTTCGACCTGTCTTTGTTCCAATTCAAACAGGTCGTCATCAAACTGAATACTTTATTATATGAACCTTATTTCCAGAACCTCTTATTATCCGATGGCGAAGAAAAAGAAGCGCTGATAAAACTCTTATACAACGGCAGCATCGTTATCCTGCTCAATAACGACCAGATGACCCCCTTTATTCACCAGAAGAGTTCCGACCCCGTCAAAGCTCAGGTCTATGAAGCCTGGAATGAGCTGTGCGATGAGACTTCGGTCTACTGCATCAGAGAAAACTGGGCCATCTCTTCCGACCAGCACTCCAAGGACTTTCTGCGCTTCTGTTCCAACATGGCCATGGATCATGAAAACAATGTCCTGCTTGCCCAAGCCATGCATCTGCCGGAAAACGAGGTCAACCCCTTCCTGGTGACGCTTAAGACCATCTCCATGCAGGCCTTCTGTCAGACGCATATGAACGGTACCCAGGCACAAGACAAGGTGGATGACTATTCCCGTTCCGCCTTCTATCAGAACTACATCGTCAGAAACCGCAAAGTCAACGGACTCGATCCGGTCTATGCCTGTCTCTTCGACCCCAACAAGCCCTTCCATCATGAACTCAAAAGGCTGATCGACATCTACTACAACTCGATCTTCACCAATACCTTGCAATGTGACGGACTGCTGCCCGATGATGTCAGACCGGAGAACTTCTATCTGAACTCTCTTTATCTGAACAACGGAGAAAAGGAAGTCAGTATCGCTGAACTGCAGTACGCCTTCTCCGAATTCTTCCACAACTGTGAGATACTCGATGAGATTACCGACATCGGTGCCAACCTCTATCTGGAGAACTGGGATCTAGGCAGGATCGTCAGTCTAAGAGAAAAGGAAACATGGTATGAATATGTGGAACTGCTGGAAATGATCAACCGCCGTTCCAATCTGTGGAAAGTCGACTTCAACGAGATCGAACTGCTGATGAAGCGGCTGCTTAAATGTTTCGATCAAAGCGAAGGCAAACTTGCCAACAAGGACATCGCTTTCAGCTTCAGAGTCTTAGTCGGATCCAAAGTCCTGGATATCGTCAAGACATCCAAAGTTTCTAAGATCAAAGAGTATGGCGGATCCTTTGCCGATCCCGGTCGCATCCCGCTCAAAGTCCTGTTCTGTGTCGGTGATCTGACCAGGGAAGACAGAAAAGATCTGATCTTCCTACCGGTGACGCTGTTCAACGGCCGCATCGATACCAGTGACGGCAACGGCTTCTTCAACAGTCTCAAGGACTTCATGATCAAACAGTGCGACTTTGTCGAAATAAATCAGTAACATAACTAAGGCCACCAGACGGTGGCCTTAAGTATCTTTATACTATTTTTTATCAGTCTTTATTGACCAGATCGGAAACGACCTCGACGATATCCTTAGCACCATCGACACCATAGCGGTGTTCATTGGCACCGGCCTCCTCATCAATAGCCGCCTTGATGGAATCGACATCATCCACCAGACCCGCTACCGAAGCCACGGTATCATAACCCAGGATCGAAGCGATATCGCTAATGATCGTCGCCGTCTCCGAGACACCTATTTCATCACTCTCCAGTGTCGACTTGATATCCCGGCCTGCGACATAGACATCGATCACCGTCGAAACCACCGGAATACCCAGGGCATCGGCGATCGCCCCGATATTGCCTAACTGTTCATCGGTCTTCATATCCGGCTTGATCACCGGCAGAACCAGTTTGACCATCATGACATCGGGATTGCTGCCGCTTTGGGCGAAACCGACGATCTGTTTCTCCTTGACCATTTCCTTGAGCTTATCCTTATTCTGCCTCAGATACTCCTCACTGCAGACATAAGCCCAGGTCTGATCAGCCAGTACTTCGCCTTCCTTCTTGGTCTCAAGATCAGCCAAAGTCTCATCACTATCGACATCGAGAATGATCAGATCAGGTCCGTTTTCTTCAACGCAGGTTTCCAGTTCTTCATATTCGCAATTGGAGATTGCCAGGAAACGTTTGGACTTGAGCTTCTTCAGTAATTCCTCATCACTTCCACAATAGACGATAGTCTTGTCTTCAAAAGACAGCTTGACCTTTTCCAGAACTTTCTTCGGCGACTTCTTCAGCCGTTTCTTCCTGGCCTTCAATGCCCACAAGGCTCCGGCACCGGCTACGGCCGCCAGACCACCACCGGTGACGATGATCTTTGTCGGATCGAGTTTCGGGATCAGCTGTTCAATGCGATCACCGCATCTCTTGCACAATTTGTATTCGATACCCTCTTGGGTATAGGAGGCTTCTCTTTCCAATGTCCATTCACTTGGATAGTCATGGCCTAAAGCTGCGATCGCTTCCGTAACGGTCTCATTACATCTCTTGCATACAGCCTCCTGGGTTCCCTCAGCGGTACAGGTCGGTTCTTTTATGACCTTTGGATCATCAAGATCATGGCCCAAGGCCGGGAAAATGATCTTTGTTTCCTTGTCTCCCCTTGTACAGGTACCGATCCTGTGACCCTGTTGCGTACAGGTAGGTTCCAGTTCATCATATTCCATATCATGGCCTAAAGCCTCGATCTTCTTGGTGTATTTATCATTACAGCGGGTACAGGTATAAGTTCTGACGCCGTCTTCCGTACAGGTGGCTTCCTTGGTGATCTTGGAAGTGTAATTGTGACCAAGGGCAGCTGTTGCGGAATCGTAATGATCACCGCATCTGCTGCAGGTATATCGTATCGTTCCTTCTGCTGTGCAGGTGGCTGCAACAAGCGTTGCGGCATTATAATCATGACCCAGGGCGGGTATTTGTACTTCGTTTTGATATACCGAATTATCTTGTTCTACATGAGCATCCGTATTATTACATTCAACAATTCCCCAACCTGAAGAAGTACATGTTGGTCCCATACCCTCAATTTCGATAACCGTTAATGTGTTACCGCACCAGGGACATTTGGCAGTTGCCGCTTCGACTTCATACACATGTACATGGAAAAGATGATCGTGTTCATCTTCCTGTTCGTGATCATGGAAGATAGCATAGGAAAAACCGCTGAATATCATGATCAACACCAAAAACTTTATCAGATACTTTTTCATATTCGGACTCCTTTGATTGGCTGATACAAAAGAAAATTATAATAAACGATCGGACAACTTCAGTATACCATGGATACAATTTCAGATTCTTATTCGTTTTTTCTGATTAGACAAATATGCTTTAATTGTCTAGCAGTCATTTGACATAAGGATTTAAAAAAGACCTGCTTCATTGCAGATCCTTGTATGAGCTATGCTCTTGTTTCGCTGATCGTCGTCAGCTGCTTTTCCAGCTCTTCGATCTTAGCACTCAGTTCGCTGATCTTGTTCAGATACAGTTCCATTAAGTGTTTCTTATAATACTCCTCGTAGTATTTCTGATAATATTCTTTGTAGTATTCGCTCCAATACTCACTAGTGGTATCTTCCCACTTCTTGCGTTCCTTTTCCTCGTCCCATTCGGTAAACAACATGCCGGTCACCTCCGCTCTGTTTTTCTCAATTAACGGTTTGATCTGAAAATCCTCAGGCATCTCAATTATAACGTTTTCCATAGCGCTTTCCAGGCTCCCGGTCCTGGCACTTTCAGACCTGATCGAAGATACGAACCAGGCGTATTCATACAGTTCTTTGCATCTGTTCAACAGTTCCATATTATGTCTGAAATTGATATTGATCATTCTTACCTGCAGATCAATATCAGCCTGCTTGGTATTGATGAAACTGTCTGAAAGCTTCAGGATCCTTTCTTCGCCGATATCTTCTAGTCCGTTATAGAAAACCACGAAGCGGGGCGTTGGCAGCATCTTCCTTTTTCGGGCATATAACGATTCCTTCTCCTCCTGCAGATATGCCTCATAAAGCCAAGAAAGATATACCAGCATTCTGAGGGGAATAGTGGACGAATAAGTCGACTGATGTTCGTAGATATTCATCTGTCCGTCGATGATAAAAGAAACATCGTTTTTCCTTCCCAGATAGAAGAAATCGTCGATCGTATTGAAAATGATGTCATCCGGATCCTTAAGATCGCTGTCGTTCATTGCGTTGTATAAGGAAAGCGCAAACTTCTTGTTTTTTCCAAACAGGAATATAAACAAGGAATCCTTGTAATTGCGTTTGACGGTGCTGTATTTATCGGAATTTATGATCAGGTCATTTTCAATCATATGATTTATCCTCCTGATCATTCTTTGCATAAAAACCGCATTTCCTAAACGAAATGACGGGTTTTTAAACTTTTTGAACTGTTTATTGGTTAAGGAAGGTATATATTAGCCAAATTCGATCCAGATTAAAACCGCCAGATGGCGGTTGTGTAAATAATTTATCTAAGCCTGTCTGAAGGTCTGATCCGTATCGTTCCAGTTTCTGACGATGTATATGGCCTCATCGAAGATAGCCGTAAATGCCACAAACAGAATGAACAACGAATAAGGGATCAGATAGCGGTTAGATACCGTGAAGGGCAGGAAAAACATCAACAGGCCCGTCAGTTTATTGAAAAGGGTGTGCCTGCTTAAGAAGTAACCTTTACGCAGACCAACGGCCGCATAGCACAGGATACGCAAGCCTACCGCCAAATAGATCAGTACGAACATGTAGGCGGGGAAGCGTTTACGCAGGTACTTCAGGATCTTGAACATCATCGTCGTATAAAACGAAAGATCGGAAATGCTGTCAAGCTTTGAACCCAAAGCCGAAACCGTCTTGGTCTTGCGAGCGATAAAACCATCCAGCAGATCGGAGATCCCGCACCAGATATAGATGAGGAAAAATTCCCATGATAAAGACTCGGTAAAGGCCAGGGCGATCGTACCGAGCAGACGGCTGATAGTGATGATGTTCGCAAGATTCTTTTTCATATCCATTGTAATTATAACAGATAGTACTGTTTGGTTTTATTCAGATGCATCAAGATCTGTAAAGGTGCTGACAAATTCTTCATCCACCGCTTTTAAGACTTCATCTCTGATCTTTTCCGGCAGTATCTCATAGGCTGTTTCATACAGCTCCTTACAATGAAAATCAAAGGAAAGGATATGTTTCTTTTCGGTGTTTGCGACCTTTTCTTCCTCGGCCTTGGCCGACCAGACAAAGATACAGTTAGCTTCACCCTGACCGATGGTCTGTCTCACATCCAGATCAAAGTTCCCGGCAAAACCTTCACAGATCGCCTTGTCGATATAGCGACAGTAGTAGGGACCATAGTCCAGTAAATCATATCTGACCCAACTGTCATACCAGGCACATTTGGAAACGATGGATGTCGTATCGTTTTCGCCATAATAAAGCTTAGAAAGGTTCTCCCCTTCTTTTCCTTTCCACTCCCCGTTGATGAAGAAAGCGTTCATGTCTCTGACTGAACTGTTGGCCGCCATCCTTCTTCCTCTTTTAAGGCCATAGGCTGTGGTGATCTCTTCGATCAGTTTTTCCCCTTCTTCCATATCGGTGCTAGCGAGGATGTGCTTGCACAAAAGGGCGTAGAGTACCGCGTGGTGTCTTATTTCCATACTTCTAATTTAACATGAAAAAGAAGCCCTTAGTTTTAGCGGCTTCTTAATTTCTCTTTAAGATGGATCATTTAAAAGACAGGTAGGTCATGAATGCGTACAAGATGATCATGGTACCAAGGATGACTATCTGTTTGACCCGATGCTGCGTCAATAGACCGACGAATTCCCTGACGGCCGCATTTGGCCAGAAGTACCACTTCGTTTTGGCTCCGATACCTTCGGCCTTCATCCCGGCCCGTCTGGCATACAGTCCGCCCCGGAAGACGTGGTAGTTGGTGGTGGAAAAGGCCACCTTGCCTTCCTTGTTTATTGTCTCGATCTTCTCTTTGGAAAAACGCATGTTCTCCATCGTATTGACCGACTTGTCTTCCTCAACGATGAATTCTTCCTTTATCCCTTTGGACAGCAGATAGTTTTTCATTGCCGCAGCTTCCGCCACGATCTCATCGGGACCCTGACCGCCGGAAAGAATGAAGATGAGATCCCTGCCGGTAGCTTCCTTCTGTTTATTGGCAAAGTCCAGAGCTCTGTCGATCCTGCCCTGCAGCAAAGGAAGCGGGGTACCATCTTCCCTGATCCCGCAGCCCAGGATGATCATAAAGTCCTTATCGTAAGAGGGCTCATAGCTGGCTGTTATCGCATCGACGATGATGGTCCCTATCAGCATGCATTCAAAATAGAGATATACAGCCGACAGTATATTGACAAACATGTCATGCATCATTACTTCGTAGTAGCTGCCTGTGGCATACATATCCGCCACAAAAAGATAGATCTCGCCAATGGTCAGGAAAAGGGAAAGCACGATGCCCAGGACATTGCTTAGGCTGTAGCCTTCTTTTTTCAACAGTACCGCATTGGACAAACGAAGTAACAGCGAAAATATAAGAATGAACGGTGCCGTCAGCAACATGTAGTTTCTAGCTGAATTGTAGATAAGCGAAAGCACCGAACGGCCACTGTAGCTGTCGGGCTTAGTGATCATCATGATCAGCACAACGACACCGGTCATAAATATGAAAGCCGTGAAGATCGCAAAACCGATATAGTAGATCGAATTGTAGGAATAGGGATTGTATTTAAGCTGTCTGATGAAGGCTCTGATCAGAAGGATCAGGGCTATCAGCAGATAGATATCGATCAAAAGCGCCATGACGATCTCCCCGTTTCTGACCTGTTTGGAAAGCAGCAGTTCGGGGGCATACAGCGCCGGTCTTAAGGTCTTAAAATAATAAAAAACCATGCTGATGACCAGTATCAGCGTCGGGATCAGCAGGGCATAGAGCTTCGGTTTTTTATTGATCGTAAAAAAGCGCAACATAAACTACATCCATTATAAAGAAAACAGCCACGCTTTTACACGTGACTGTCTTTAAAGCTATAGATTATTCTTTTTCTTTAGCTTCACGCCACTTCGCATAGGTCTCAAGCTCTTGCGTGTTAAGCTGTAAAGCCAGACCCAGGACGGCCAGATCATCGACAGCACCGATCACAGGGATCTTGTCGGGGATCAGATCCTTGCCCTTAAGCATGTAGACCAGAGCACCTACCATTGAAACGACGACCTTAGGTGATACTTCCGTATACTCCTTGGCGATGTAGCTGCGGATCATCGAGAACATCAGCGGCAGCTTTGCGGCATATTCGCCGACACCCGGGATCTCAGCCAGTTTCTTTTCCGCACTCTGCAGGATATTCTCCAACGCAGCCGTATCCTTCATGATACCTTCAACTTTGGAAGCGGAATCGTTCAGCAATTCCTGTATTTTCTCTTTATCGAAATCCATTGTAAATCCTCCTTATCGATCAATTATAATAATACCTCAGAAAACAAAGGTGTGGCAGATCAACACGTCGCGGTTTTTGAAGTGATCCAAGTAAGACTTGACAAGCAATCGTGCCAAATCGATATATCTATATAGTTCGGGATCTGTTGCGATAACTCTGCGAGAGACTTGATATACCATTCTTGGGGAAATATAGCCGTTTTTCATAATCTAAAAACTCGCAGCCAGATAAAAAGCTAAGCGCATCCGCATAGCCTATTTATCATTTCCTTTCAGTTTTTCCGCAATGCTGGGAGCGTTTTTCGTCAGCTTGCGGATGGAAAGATCCTGAGCCTTGTCGTTGGCCAGCCGCAGCTGGTTGGAAGAAGAAGTCAGGGCTTCCTTGATCTTGTTGAGATGGGCGATCGACTTGTCGATCTCTTCGATGGCATCATTGAACTTTCTGGCGGCTGTCGTGTAGTTCTTGGAGAAGGCATCCTTGAAGGCGTTCATGTTGCTTTCAAAGTTCTTCAGATCGAGATCCTGATCCCTTACGGCGATCAGCTGTTTCTTATAACTGAGAGAATTGAGGTTGGCGTTTCTAAGTAAGGTGATCAGCGGAATGAAATTCTGCGGTCTGATCACATACATCTTCTCATAGCGATGAGACATATCCACGATGCCCTGATTGTAGAGCTCGTTGTCCATCTCCAGCAGGGATACCAGTACCGCATATTCGCAGTTCTTGTCTTTTCTGTCCTTGTCGAGTTTGTTTAAGAAGTCTTCGTTGCGATGTTTAGTCGCCGTCTCATCGGCTTCGTTTTTCATCTCAAACATGATCGAAACGATCTCCGTTCCTTCTTCATCAAAGTCCCGGAAGATGAAATCGCCCTTGGATCCTTTGGAGATGTCGTTATCCTTTTCAAAGTAGGCATTCTTGAATAACGGTCTGACTCTGTTGAACTCATAGAGGCAATGCTGCTCCAGGTCTTCACCGATCATCTTGGTCGACTGTCTCGCTTTGAAGTCCTTGTAGTAGGCCAGCAGTTCATCCTTATCAGCCAGCTGTTTGACATAACCTTCCTTCATCGCTTCGGAAACCGCCTTTAACTGCGAGATCTCCTCGTCCTTGTTATGCAAGGCTTTAGCCAGTTCCAGCTGCTTCTCGCTCTCTTTGTTTTTAAGCCTTGAATCAAGTTCGATGATCTGCTTCTCTTTTTCCGCCACCAGAACTTTGAGTTCATCGAGAGCCTCCCTGGTGACAAGTTCATTCTCCTTGTCTTTCCCGGAAAGTTCCGCCTTCAGTATTTCGATCTGCAGATCCTTATCAGCCAAAGCCTTCTGATTGTCGCTTAAAGTTTTGACCCTTAAAGCCTCCAGCTGCATCTTCAGCTGCTCGTCGTATTCTTTTTCTCTTCTTCTTACCTCTTCGTTAAACTGATGGTCTCTGACCTGTTTGACGATCGAATCGTAATTGGATTCGTCGATGGTGAACACTTCACCGCAATTCGGACATTTTATCTGTTGCATAATTATTCCTTACCCTTTCGCCTGCGAAGGTTCATACCATCCCTCGCCATCAAAACTTTTTATAAATGAAAACGTTCCTGTCTCTGTATCATACGAGATCCCGTAAAGGAAATCGTTGCTGCTGTCGTTTTTGTCAAAGACGTGGTAAATAAGATACATCTTTCCTTCATATAACATCTCATCCATATAGGAAGCTTCATAACCTTTCTGAAGGAATTCACTGAGCTCGGGAGCTGTGTAGTACATCGCATCGAAGATGGGCTGTTCATAGAAACCGATCTCGGCACTGGTCATATCCTCATAATGACTGACATCGACTAAACCCATATGGTAAGCCGTCCTGAGCTCACTTCCCTTGTAACAGACGCCCGTATAGATATGCCCTGTCTCCCCATTCTGTAAGACGTATTCGATGATCCCTCTGGGCGTCATCCCTGCATCAGTTTCGATATAGATCACAGGCGTGGGATCTTCCTGTCTGAAGTAAAGTCTATCCTCACTATTGAAGGAACTGATCGCCAGTTCATTTACCCTGGCCGGTATCAGCAGATAGACATAATTGCCCCACTTACCCTGTTCGCCTTTGATGATGTGGTCGTTTTTTATCTCGCTTATAAACTCAAAGCCCCAGTCATTGACGGCTCTTTCAAGGATGTCTTCAAGACTTCTTTCTTCACTGATACATCCCAACAAAGCGATCTCCATGAATTCATAATCATCCATTTTGGCCATATATTCATCTGTCAACGGTGTCTTGTCTAAAGAAGCAGGTTCATTTCCAACAGAAACATCCTCTTCCTTTTTATTTGTGCAGGCACAGAGTATTAATAAAAGACATATAGCGATCGCAAATTTTTTCATATTGATATACCTGCCTTCAAACTCTATTATATTATTTTCTTGCATGTTAAGATAAAGATAGAAGCAGCACTTCAGAAAGGATAATTCATAATATGTTACACGAAGTCAAGTTTACTTCGTTCAATGAAAGGGACGAAGTCTACGGCTGGATCTATGTCCCGGCCTGCCGGCCTTTAGGCATCATCCAGCTGATCCACGGTTTCGGCGAACATTCCCGCCGCTATCTGCATATGATCACTTCCTTCATGGAAGCCGGCTACATCGTCGCTGCCGATGATCATGTCGGCCATGGCAAGACCGCTTTGGAAAACGACAGCTGGGGCAACTGGGGCGAAAAGGGCTTTGAAACGATGATGGAAGATGAAAAGAAGCTCCACGACCTGGTCATTGAAAAGTATCCGGACCTGCCATATTTCATGTTCGGTCACTCCATGGGTTCTTTCATCACCAGACAATACATCGCCAAATACGGAAACAACCTGAAAGGTGCTACCATCTGCGGAACGACCGGGGTCTGGCCTGAGCTCGACGAGAATATCGCAACTGTCCAGAAACTGGTCGACGAAGGCAAAGGCGATGAGTCCGATCCCAGCCTGGGCGGCAAATTCATGGGCTGGATGTTTGCCAGATGCAATGAAGGTGTCAAACTGGGCAACGAATGGATCTGTGATTCACCATATGTCCAGAAAGACCACGCCGAAGACCCCTTTGATGCCTTCACCAAACCCACATCAAACAGAGCCTGGCTGTACTTCTTACAGATGATGAAAGACATCACCGGGACAAAGTGGGCGGAAAAAGTTCCTAAAGAACTGCCGATCTACAATATCGCCGGCGATCAGGATCCGGTCGGCCAATACGGTACCGGTGTCTACCAGTGTGCCAACTGGCTCATCGACACCGGCCATAATGTGACAACGGTACTTTATACCGGCTATCGCCATGAGATCCACAACTATGGCGACATCAAAGAAGATGTCGAACAGGGCATCATCGACTTCTTCGACAACATCGCTTTATAAACAAGGACCGCTCAGCGGTCCTTGTCTTTTTCACTTATATCGATGATCTGCGGGTCGTTATTGGGTTCACCATAAGCGACCTTTTTATTGCCTTTCGCATAGACATCGTTGACACCATACCTGTCGATATCCGGTACCAGCGGTTCATCGATCTGATAGGTCTTGTCGTCTTTGTCGCACAGACATATGAGTTTCGGGGGAAGCAGAAAGATCCCCCAAGGCGTATCGATCTCCAAATCCTCTTCACCCGCATTATAGAAATAAACGGGCTTGTAGTAAGCCGACCAGTCAAAGAACTTCAGTCTGTTGGCCCTATAGGGAAAAAAGGCGAAACGGAAATCGGAGAGTTCATCGACTTTACAGAAGACTTCGTCCTGGAAGGTACCCACCTTGACACGGTATTTATCATAGACCTGAAAATCTTCTTCAGGAGCTTTGATGATGAAACGATCGAGATAGTATTCCTTCTTTTCGGAAAAGATAAACATGGTGCCGAATTCCAGTTCACTGATGAACTCTGTAACCTTGCTTTTTTCAAAAGCCAGTCGGGGATAATCATCTTCTTCCACGTAGATGGTCCCGCAATGGATGAAGCCAAGTTTACTTAACAGTTCCTGCATGATCGTATTATCGCCGTGGGTATCGATGCGCAGATGCCCACACCTTTCATATGCCCAGTTTATACAAAAGGAACCGATGCCCTTTTGCGAATGATCGGAAGCGATGCGATGAACCACGCCATAGTCGCCGTCTTCCAGCCACTTGCCTTCAGAGATCTTTTTATAGGTAGGCTCGATATCTTGGCCCTGATCAAAGAAAAAGACGGCGGTCACTTCTTCATCGTCGTTGACGCAGACATAGCTCTTGCCTGCTTCGATGTCCTTTTCGATCAGCTCGACAGGCGGCCAATTGGTCGGCCCCCATTGCCGGGGATTGCCGTGTTCGGCCATAAAAACTCTGGCCTTGGCATAGATCTCCACCATCCTGTCGAGATCGCTGTATTGCGCCTTTCTGATCTTCATGCCAGAGCTGTTTTTCCTTTCTTTTCGATGAGCTCCTCTTTATTCAAAGAAGGATCCCAGAAGCGGAAGATCATCTTGCCGCCATTGTTTTCAAGTTTAGCTTTATAATCCTGCAGCTCCATCACGTAGCTGAAGAGTTTTTCGACCGGCTGCTCAGCATCTTTGGCTTTACAGAAGGAAGTGGCCAAAAGGCGGGGGAAATCATCGGTGTTGTAATACAACAAAGCGGCACAGCGATTGTTGTGCAATATGTCGTCCAGTAAATCGATGAACCAGTAGATCTCATCGTCGTAAGCGGGATCGAAATGATCGTGATCCCCGCCAAAAAACAAGGAGTATTCACCTTCACTGAATTCGATCGTCAGATCGTCATCCCCTTCCTTATTTATGACTTCGATCATCAGATCCTCGTCCTTGAGATCTTCAAAACCTTTTTCACCCTTGCGATGGATCCTGTAGTCGAATCCTTCCAAAGTATCCATCATTGCCTCATAAGCATCCATAAGCGATCCTCCAGCCTTATTATACCGACAAAAAGAAGAGACCTGTTCAAGATCTCTTCCTTATCTTATTCATTGACGCTCTTGCTGATGGTTTCGATGCTGCTGGCTTTGGCGTAGCTGTCGACATTCTCTTTTTTGATGCCGAACTTTATCAGATTGCCGGCTCCGCCGATACAGCCGCCGTTACAGGCCATGCCTTCGACGAAGTTGCCCTGTAAGAGGTTCTTGTCTTTCTTAAGCAGGGCCACCCTGCACATCTCGATGCCGTTGCAGGTCTCGGGCTTGAATTCAAGCTGTGAATTCAATTCCTTGAGACCCTGAGCCATCGCTTCAGTCAGACCGCCCGAGCGGGCAAAGACCCTGCCAAAGTAGGTCGCCTGATCGATAGGCGTCTCTTCCAGTTTTTCCAGATCGATGTCCTTTGAATCGAACAGGGCCTGCAGCTCTTCGAAAGTCAAAGCGACATCCACATAGTTTTTGACGCTGTCTTTCATGATCTCCGCCTTCTTGGCCGTACATGGCCCGATGAAGACGATGCTGCAGTCGTCATCCTCCTCCTTCAGTTTTCGGGCGATGGCACCCATCGGGGAGAGGTTGTGGGAGATGTTGTCTTTAAGCTGCGGGAAATACTTCTCGACATAGGCCACGAAAGCCGGGCAGCAGGATGACAACAGAAAACCTTTTTCATCCAGTTCCTTAGCTTCATTGTAGGCGACGATATCCGCTCCCTTGGCCACTTCGATGACATCGTAGAATCCCAGTTTCTTTAAGCCGGTCACGATCTGACCCAGCTTCACATCCCGGAAGTTGTCCGCGATGGCCGGGGCCAGCAGGGCGTAGACTTTGAAGTTGGTATTGTTTTCACTCTTGAGGATATAGTCGATCGCATCCAGAATGTAGGACTTGTCCATGATCGCCCCGAAAGGACACTGGGAGATGCAGGCACCGCAGTTGATGCATTTCTCAGGATCGATACGGGCGGCCTGATCCTCATTGGGTTCGATGGCCTTGACCGCGCAGGCATTCTCACAGGGACGCTTGCGGTTGGCGATAGCCGTATACTGACAGGCCTTGGCACAGGCACCGCAGTTGACGCACTTGTTTTTGTCGATGTGAGCCTGGTGGTTGCCATCGAAGTAGATGGCGTCTTTAGGGCAGGCGTTCTTGCAGCGCTGGACCAGACAGCCACGGCAGGAATTGGTTACTTCATAACCGCCCATCGGACATTCGTCACAGGCGATGTCGATGACTTCGATGATATTGGGATTGGCTCTGTTACCGCCCATGGCCAGTTTGACTCTTTCCTGAATGATGGCTCTTTCCTTATAGACGCAGCAGCGCATGGTCGGGATCTTGCCCGGCAGGATCTTCTTGGGAATGTCCAGGACGTTTTCGACCAGGTCGCCCTGCCAGGCTTCCTTGGCCACTTCCTTGAGGACCTGGTACTTCAGCTCCTGGATCCTGGTCTCGAATCTAGATTTGTTCATCGTAAAGTTCCTCCAGTCCCTTTTCATCCATAAAGATCAGATTCTTCAAAAAGCCCGTCTGCTTCCTGATACCCTTGACGGATTGGGAAGCCGCCAGGATCGGCAGCCAGTCCAGAACATCTTTGATCTTGCAGCCACTGGCTTGCGCAAAATATTTCAGATATTTGGAAGCTCTGACCTTCTTGTCTTCGACCAGAAACATCATGAAAGTCCTGGCCGCATCGGCTTCCGCATTGCCTTGCGTGGCATGGGACCAGTCGATGATGTAGGCCTTGCCATTATTGTCGACCATGACATTGGAAGGATTGTAGTCACCATGGCACAGATCGTTGTGTCTGGGCATGGCCTCGATCCGATTGTGCAGGTCGTAACGCAGCGTCGCCGAAAGATCGGTCTGCGCGATCTTGCCGTTCATCTTATCGCGGTGTTTGCGAAGGGCGGGACAGCGATGCGACTGCATATCCACCTGCAGATCGACGAACCATTTCAGCAATTCATCTTCCCTTTCCGGCTGTTCGTCCAGCATTTCCTGCAGGGTCTTGCCTTCGATGTAGCGGGTCACCAGAGCCCAGCGTCCGTCTATCACTCTGACTTCCAGAAGACTCGGAACGCTTAAGCCGGTCTCTTCGACCCAGGCCTGGTTCAAAGCTTCATTGAGGATATCAGCCTTGTTTTTGGTTTCGTCAAAGAGCTTGACGACCCTGTCACCTTCGATATAGATGTTCTTGTTAATGCTTTTAGTGATTATCTCTTTAACATCTTTTTCCATCAACTTTAATATACCATGAACTCTATCCGCTTTTCCCATGCACAAACAAAAACCGCATCGCTGCGGTTTTCTTTTAAATGGTCGGAATATCGGGATTCGAACCCGAGACCTCTTGAACCCCATTCAAGCGCGCTACCAAACTGCGCTATATCCCGTTTACATATCTATTCTAGCACGAAACTTTCAATTCTTGAGAGACAACCCAATGTTTTTTAAAGACAAGGTATAATAGATACAAAGGGGTGAACTTATGGCAAAAGGTTACGCTTTATTAAACGAAAGAAACGGACAGATAATTGGCGCATCAGCCGCTTTTGATAAGGAAAACGTCAACGCCAGGATCGCAATGGGTGATGATCTCATCCTTTTGATTTCGGGCGAAGAGGAACAGGAAAAGCTGATCGATGAACTAAATACTCGACTTGAAGAAGCCGAAAGCGCCAATATCGCCAAGGAGACCTTCCTGTCCAACATGTCCCACGACATCAGGACTCCGATGAATGCGATCATCGGTTTAACGGCCCTGGCCAAGAAACACATCGATGAAAAGTCCAGACTTTTAGACAGCCTCAACAAGATCGAAACGGCTTCTTCCCATCTGCTTTCTTTGATCAATGAAGTCCTGGATATGTCCAGGATCAATTCCGGAAAGATGACCATCGCCAGAGAACTGTTCTCCTTGAGCGATCTTCTGCATGATATCATGACCATCACCAACCCCCAGATGCAGCAAAAGGGTCATACCTTCATCTTTGAAACGGACAACATCAGCTATGAAAGTCTCTATGGCGACATCCAGCGTTTAAGACAGATCTATGTCAACATCATAAATAACTCCGTCAAGTATACCGAACATGGCGGAAAGATCCGCGTTTCCATTTCCGAAGAAACAAAAGACGACAAATGCATCCTCATCTTCCGTTGTGTCGACAACGGCGTAGGCATGTCGGAAGAATTCGTCAAGAAGATCTTTGAACCCTTTGAGAGAGCTTCCAATTCCACGATGTCGGGCATTGAAGGAACGGGCTTAGGCATGTCGATCGTCCAGAAGCTGATCGAAGCCATGGATGGCGAGATCATCGTCAAATCAAAAGTCGGTGAAGGTACCGACATCACGATCTCTATCCCGCTTGACTACAAGACCATGGATATCGAGTATCAGGCCATCGAAGGAAAGCGCTTTTTGATCGCCATGAACGATGAAGAAACGGTAAACAGGCTCAAGACCTATTTGAGTGAATTCAACGTTCATTTCGATGAAGCCAATGACTTCAGCTCGGCCATCGACGCCTTGACCAACGCCGACTTCAACGATATAAGATACGATGGCTTCCTTTTAGGCCACATCGACGACAGCCGCGGTGATACCTTCGACCTGGCCAATTACCTGCATCGTTCCTTCCCGGATGTCGAGATGGTCCTCATCTCCGATGACAACTGGGATCAGATCGAATATCAGGCTAACCGTTCCGGTATCCAGCACTTCATTCCGGTGCCCTTGTTCCGCAAGACCTTGATCAACGCCTTAAACAAGCTCACCAAAGACAATGACAGCGATCTCTTATCCGCGGGTTCGACCGACCTTTCGGACAAAAACATCCTGCTGGTCGAAGACAACTTCATCAACCGTGAGATCGCTTCCGAACTGCTTAAAGGCGCCAATGCCAGTGTCGAGACGGCTAAAAACGGCAAGGAAGCTCTTGAGAAATTCATTTCTTCGCCACTAAATTACTACAACGTCATCCTGATGGACATCCAGATGCCGATCATGGATGGCTACACCGCTACAACGGAAATCAGAAACCTCGATCGTGAAGATGCGAAGACCATCCACATCTATGCGATGAGTGCCAATATTTTTGCGGAAGACATCGCCAAGGCTTTAGAGACCGGCATGAACGGTCACATCGCCAAACCGATCGATGTCCATAAACTGATGCAGACACTGAAACAGATATAATATGCTGGAATACCAGGAAAGATACATATCCAACATCAAAAGGATCAACGAATTGAAAGACATCTACGCCTATTCGGATGCCTCTTTTGAGAAATGGTATGAAAATCAGCTTCAAGCCAAAAAGGAGATGAAAGCCCTGAAACAGGACAACATCGCCATTTTAAACGAGAAGCTCTTCCCGGTCCTGGACGATCTTTTCAATGCCGATGAAGAGACGATAAAATCACTTGAAGCATTCGCCGATCAACTGATGGACTGGCGGACCAATCTGGACCCGGGTGTCTACATCCTGATCCACGATTCACTCTTAAAGATCTATCGCCTCAAGGCTCAGCGCAATAAAGTCATCAAGGAACTCTACAAACTGGGCATGGGCCACTACTATCGTAACCGCATGATACAGGGCTCCGAACATACTCTCAGCCGCAAGATCTTCTTTGAAAACGAAATGATCTTCACCGAAGCCGGCTCCTATATCCGCTACTTCGACAAGATCGAAGACGAAGAGACCAAGGGCTACATCATCAGAGCTCTGGCCAATATCTCCATCGCCACGACCGATCGCAAAAGAAGGATCTCGACGACTGCCCGTGTCCTAAATATCGTCTCCGACCCTTATTATCGGCAAATGGCTCCAAACCTGCCCTGGGACACCTTCCTAAGAAGGACCTACCAGCAGATGTCATCCAATCGGGCGACTTTGTCCAAAGGCGATCTGAGCAACGAAGAACTCGCTTTAGTCATGGAAGCCTGTCAGATCATCTTCGAACCGGAAAAAGACAACGATACTCCCAATATTCGCTGGCTGTGGCCCTACTATGAAATGGAATACAGCTGCGGTTTTGCCGACCTTAAAACGACGCTGCAGCGCATGGAAAAACTCATCGACGAAGCACCGACCGACCAGTATGACGAATCCGGTCTCTATGGCAATGCCCAGTTGCCCATCTATTACGGCCGTCTTTTGAAAAGCAATCCGCAGCTGCTGGATAAACCGCGTTATCAGCAGTTCCTTAAACACGCCTACGACAAGATGCTTAATTATCTGTTAAGCTACCCCAACGAAAAGATCGATGAATTCTATTTCTACGACATCACCTTACTGGTATATTCCTATCTGGAACACGAATGCGTCGACTCCTTCTATAATGTAACCAGACGGCTGATGGGTCGGATCTTCGGCAGCGATTATGTCACCTATCGCAAAGCCGGCGAGATCATTTCCTTATTGTGCGAAACGATCTACCGGAATGAGAAGGACTATTTCGACGACATCACATTCCTGAAAGCGATCGAAGATGAGGATCAGAAAAAAGAAGCTTTACTTCAATATGCTTCTTCCTGCGGGATGTTCTACAACTTCGGACTTGTCAGCATGAACATGTCGCGCATCACCAACAACCGCAACCTTTTCGACAGCGAAAGCGAGATCTATTCCTTACATTGCGAGCTGGGCTATGACACTTTGATCACCCGCAATTCGACCAAGATCTTTGCGGACATCGCCCTAGGTCATCATGCCTATTACGATGAAAACGGCGGTTATCCGCAAAGCTATGTTCGTTATGAATCCGAGTATCGGCGTATGAGCGATATCGTCGCCATTGCCGATCGTTTCATTATCGACAATACCGGTGATATCAATGAACTGGCTTCCCGCATCAAAGCCAAAGCCGGTACCATCTATTCACCTTTAGTCTGTTCATATCTTGATCAGGATTTAATAAAAAAGATCGAAACGATCTTAAAAGATGAAAGCAGAGAATACTATCGGGAACTCTTTGAACTGATCACCATGAATCAGTCCAAAGGTTTCTGATAGTAATTACCGTAGATATTCAAAGTGTTTCTGGTCTCAATGAAAGCTTTCGGATCGCCTTGCAAGGCATACTTGACCACCTCGTTGGTCTGGAAAGCATTGACGACCGTATACAGCATCGTCTGATCGTCGCCCTGATAGGCCCCTTTGGCCTCGACCTTGGTGATACCGTGTCGGACGTTTTTTAATATGGAATCGATGACCTCATCAGGTCTCTTGGTGACGATGATGATCGCCTGATGGGTATAGCGCTTATGTCTTTTGGAGATGATCAGATTGGAAGTGTACTGGAAGATGATCGAATAGGCCGCGATCTCCCAGCCGTACAACAGACCCGCCGCAAAGATCATCAGACAGTTGAAAGCGAAGACGTAGTCCCACATCGAACGATGGAACTTGTTGGAATAATAGATCGACAGAAAATCCGTACCGCCGCTGGAAGCACCCTGAGTCAAAGCGATCGAAACGCCAAAACCGTTGATCAGTCCGCCGAAGATCGCCACCAGTAAGGGATCCTCCAGGATCTGATATGCCGGCATAACAGACGACAATAGCGAAACCAGCACCGTCTGGATCAAAGAAAAGATCGTAAACAGTTTGCCGATATGCTTAAAGACGATGATTGCCAGGATGACATTGATCAATAGATAGAGATAGAAGAAGGGAAAAGAGATGCCCGCAAAGTCCTTTAAGATATCCGAGACCAGTCTTGAGAAACCGGTGATGCCGGAAGGATAGATACCGGCCGGCACGGAAAAGGAAGTTAAGGAAAAAGCCTGCAGGATGGCCGATAAGATCACGGCCAGGGACATCATAACGATCTGTTTATAATTGATTCTGTTCATACGCTTGCGACCTACCAATCTAATTATAGAAAATACTTTCAATAATTGGACATAAAAAGAGGCATGACAGCTCATGCCCCCTTAAACGAAAATATTAGCTCACAGGAAGGAAGAGCCGCCCGTCACGATCCAACATGCCAACATGGCCGCCACCAGCGCACCGGTATAGACCTTGCCGGTCTTGCGGTAGCAGTAGGTACAAAGGATCGAAAAGAACAATACCTGCGGTACAAACAGGATCAGGATCGACATGAACGGTCCGCCAAAAGTCGAACCAAACAGCACATCGGCACCAGGTCCGATCCCCGCAAAGAACGGTATGTATTCCAGCAAGACGATGATCAGTACACCGCCTGCCATCATGATGAAGTTCCTAAACCAGTTCTTGATGAAACCCCAGATACCTTTCTGATATGTCGACTCGCTTCTAAGATCCTTCATGATCTTGGCATTGTTGAGCAGATAGAAGCAGATGAAGAAAGGCAGATAGACCAGGAACTGCAAGAGTCTGGTCAAAGTGAAGTTTTTAAAGAACGGCCAGATGAAACGCAGATCCAGATCGAAGACCAGCGTATAGATCATATTGATGATGTAGACGAAAGCTACCATTGAGACCGCCAGGATCGCCGAACCGCAGAAAGCCGGCAGATCGAACTTCTCCGTTTCGACCTTCTTGATCTTATTCTTTATCCACCTGACAAAATTGCTTATAAGCATGATGATTATCAGTAAGGCATACCAGCTTAAGAAGCCGTTTCCTACCGTCATGCGGAAGATCTTCTCCGGTACCGGTAATAAAGCGTGGCCAAGTTGCGTCATGAAGGGGAAGGACAGACCTGATAACAGGATCGTGATAACAGCCCCGACAACTCTTCCTTTTTTGGAAGCAATGTTTTCTTTGTTAGGCAATTCTTTCTGCACATCCGAGAAGAGATAGAACTGCAACAGGAAGTCCATGAAAGCCATCATCGCAAACAGCACGCAAAGCATGGCCCCCAAGACCAGATATTCCTTGTTTTTGGCGACGATATCATCATAAGCCAGCTTGTTAGGCAAAGACAGAGCGTTATCAAACCACTCCATCGCCACTTTAAGGCCCTGCAGATTGTGGGTCGTCAAACGGTGGTTGGTCATCAGCAGCTCCATCCTTCTGGCACTGCCATCCGTGAAGTTTCCGAAAGTCTTGTTCCAGGAAGCATTAGCAGCTGTCGTTCCTAAGAAGTTGTATCTTAACGGTGTCTTTAAAAGCTCATCAGTGACATTGAGCTGATAGTCTCTGAAATAGGAAAACTCATCATACTTTGACTGCAGCAGCAGAACATTGTTGAAGTGGATGTTTTTGGAATCGTAGACTTCATCGGTAAACAGTTCACCACATTGAAGAACGATAGCTTTAGGCTCAATACTGGTATTGGCGTAATCCGCTGCAACGCTCCAGCTCGACCAGGTACCCATCGAGTGACCCGATAATGCCATACGGCTGCTGTCGACATAATCCAGTTTGGATAAGATCTCATAAGCCGTCGAACCGCCGCAGGAAGAATCCTTGATCGCATTCCCGGCGCTATCCTTGGAATAGTAGTCGTTGAAGAATGACAGGTTGGAGAAGTTCATCAGCAGTCTGTAACGCAAAGTACCGCCTATCGTCGAATAGGTGCCATCGGCTTGGGAATCATTGCCGTAGTTGACGGAGACCTTGTGATTGACATAGCCTCTTTCCAATAGACCCACACTGGAAGAACCGTGACCGTACTCATCCAGACACATGACGACCGCTCCTCTTCTGGCCAGCTCGATCGCGTAGGCCGCACAGGTCTCATGGTCGTTCTGGTAGCCATGTAAAAGCAGTACCGCCGGAGCTTTATTGGAAGCGGAAGCGTTTTGCGGCTTATAGAGCTTATAAGTAAGTTTGCCTTCACTTGTCGCAATGCTTCCATCGATGATCTGGATATTGCCGTCATCCTTCTGGATCTTATCGGCCATAAACATCATACCCGTAGCTCCTGCCAACAAAATGATCAGCAGGATCAGTGATTTCAGTTTTTTCATTATCTTTACCCCATTATTGAAATGTTTCTTTATATATATTATCGCATGATTAGGTCCATCAAAAAAGGCCTGTTATCCAAGCCTCTTGTTTATTATTCGATCTTGATGCGATCATCACTTTCCCTATACTTGTCGCCGAAATCGACTTCCGTAAAATACTTCCACAAAGCTTCGACATCGACCATCTCCGCCGCCGAGATGATCTCACAGTCTTTAAACGCCGTATTGCCATCTCCCGCATTGAGCAATACATAATCGGTGGAAGCTACCGTATAGATCTTATTTGGATCGATAGGCACGTATTCTCCGTTCTCCAGCACCATGACATCCTTGACTCTTCTTCTTTCACCAACACCGGTAAACATACTGTTTTCATCGACCATGATGTCGGCTTGAATCGAAGTATCGATCGTACATTTTAAACCCGATATCTGCAGGAAAGCACCCGATTCGCCAACCGCATTGCCATCGAGCTTATAGATACCTTCGGTATAGCGGTATGCGAACTCCAAAGCATCCATGATCTGCTGGCCACTGGCATAGATACTGGCAATATTGTTCTGATAAGGTGTGACATTGAACAGATCCTGATAAAGGACTTCGCCCGCTTTGATATCTGCTCTGACGCCACCGCCGTTGATGACGGCGATATCCGTACCCATGACATAACGGTAGGCATCGCACGTCAGATCACCCATGTTGGTCTCCCTGGCTCTGACCATTCTGATACCTTCTTCGTCAGTGATCTTGAGATCATAATCTATCTCACCGGCCTTTTGCGAAAGGATGGTGTTGAGCTGTTCATAAACATCCGCCACAGACTGTGTTAGTTTTTCATCCTGTCTGTCATATTCCGTAAGATGAACTATCTGCATGTTTCCTTCCTTGTCGATAAAAAGTGTGCCCACTTCCTGAAGCTGCGTACCGACTGAAGAAAGGATGACATCCTCTCCGTCTTTATTGGGATAGAGATCTTCCGTGATCAGCGAATGGGAGTGACCATCAAAGACCACATCGATGCCATTGGTGTGGGAGATCATCGACAGCGAATCGTATGGTGCACCGGTGATCTCACTGCCCAGATGGCTTAAAGCCACTACATAGTCGGCACCCTGACTTCTGACTTCATCGACCAGAGACTGGACCTTGTCATAAAAATCCTGACCATCGTTGCCGGAATAGAAATTGTAGACCAGTTCATCGTCTTCCATGAAGAACTTAGGTGTTGAAGAAGTCACTGAATCCGGCGTCAGAAGACCCAGGAAAGCGACCTTGGTACCTTTGAAATCTTTGATGATATATTCGGGTATGTCCGCAAAGATGTTTTCCTTGGATCCGGAATATCTGACATTGGAAGCGATCTTTTCAAAGTTCATTTCCCCCATCAGTTCATGAAGCCTTTCGACTCCGTAATCGAATTCGTGGTTGCCGAAGGTAACGATGTCGTATTCCATGTCGTTCATCAGTTTGACGACCAGTTCACCCTTGGAAAGGGAGCCGATGGTCCCGCCTTGCAGATAATCGCCGCAATCCACCAGCAGAACATTTTCGTGTTCTTCCTTAAGATCCTCGACATAGGCCTTCAGGGAAGCGAAGGTGAAATTCATATCCACGCCGCAATGCACATCCGAAGTAAAGACGATACAGATCTCCTGCGCTTCTTCTTTTTTAGTGCAGGCAAATAAAGTCGCACCTATCATTATGATGAGCAGTAAATTAATCAGTTTTCTAATCTTCATATGATCCTTTCAGGAATGGTCTTTCTTCCATTGTTTTATCTGTTTTAATCTTTCCTTGATCTGCCTTTCCAGGCCCTGTTCATTGGGACTGTAGTATTCTCTGTCCTGCAAAGATTCAGGCAGACACTTCATGTTGGTGAGCTTGTCTTCGCTGTCATGGGCATACTGATAGCCCTTGCCATAACCAAGATCTTTCATTAATGCTGTCGGAGCATTTCTGATGACCAACGGTACCGGCTCATCCAGCATGTTCAGCGCATCGGCCTTAGCTGTGCCATAAGCGACATCGATCGAATTGGACTTGGGAGCTACCGCCATGTAGATGACCGCTTCCGCCAAAGAGTCCGTACACTCCGGCATACCGATGTAATGGCAGGCTTCATAGGCCGCTACCGCTATCTGCATGGCTCGAGGGTCAGCCAGTCCGATATCTTCACTCGCAAACCTGATGACTCTTCTGGCCACATAGAGGGGATCCTCCCCTGCTTCCAACATCCTGGCCAGCCAGTAGACGGAAGCATCGGGATCGGAATTGCGCATCGACTTATGCAAAGCGGAAATGATGTTGTAGTGTTCCTCACCCTTCTTGTCATAAAGGAAGGATTTCTTGGAAGTGATATCTTCGATCAGTTCACTGTCAATGAAGATCTCATCATTCTTTTCTTCGCCATTGAGGACTATCATCTCCAACGCGGATAAAGCCGCCCTGGCATCACCGTTGGAGAAGTTGGCGATAAAGTAGAGATCCTTATCTTCGATATGGATCTTCTTACCGCCAAAGGCTCTTTCATCATTCAGGGCTCTTTTTAGCAGCAATACGATATCATCAGCCGTCAATTGTTTCAGAACAAAGACCTTGCATCTTGAAAGCAAGGCGCCATTCACTTCAAAGGAAGGATTTTCAGTCGTCGCCCCTATCAGGATGATCGAACCCTTCTCCACGAAAGGCAGGAAGGCATCCTGCTGGGCCTTGTTGAAACGGTGGATCTCATCGACAAAGACGATGGTCCTTTCGCCCATTTGCGCATCATCTTCCGCTCTTTTCATGACTTCCTTGATCTCTTTGATACCGCTGGTCACGGCCGAAAAATTGATAAAAGAAGCCTTGGTAGTCCTGGCGATCACGCTGGCCAAAGTCGTCTTGCCGACACCCGGAGGACCCCAGAAGACCATCGAAGGAATGCGGTCGTTCTCCACCATCTTCCTTAAGACCTTGCCCGGCCCGATCAAATGCTGCTGACCGACGATCTCATCCAGAGTCTGAGGTCTAAGTCTGGCCGCCAGCGGTTCCATCATCTCGTTGTAAAAAAGGTTTCGCATTTCCATATCGTTAATTCATTTACTCCATAATTGTATAATAGATATGTGAAAATTAGGCAGAAGATAAGTCTGACCTACCTGCCCTACTGGCGGGTCATGGCCGACATCGTCAACTATAATATCGTATCCGCCATCCTGTTTGCAGCCATCAATTTCGTCTTAAAACAGATCGGCTATTTTCTGATACGTTCAGCCGGCCGAGTTGCCGTCACCACCGGCGATCCGGAGTTCTTCTACAAGACCTGGCAGGGACCCTTACTGGTGATCATCGCCATCGTCACGCTTTTCCTCTACGTGGCCTTCGACCTGAACGCCCAGATCATCTACGCTTCCAAACTTCTTAACAACAAGCCTGACCTCCTTCAAAGCATCAAGGAAGGTCTTTATTCGATACCCAAGTTCTTCACGATCGACGGTCTAGGCATCGTCCTGTATATCGCTTTGATCGCTCCGCTATTAAGTTTCGGCTTGTCGATCTCTCTGACGGAAAACTTCTATATCCCCAACTTCATCTATTCCGTCATCGTCGACAATACCCTCTATCATATCCTCTACTATCTGTTTCTGCTTATCTTTCTGATCTTAGGTGTCGTCAACATCTTCACGATCCATGGCGTCTTACTTTCAGGCCTCAAGTCCAACAAGGCCGATGACGAATCAAGAGCCATCATGCGTAAAAACTGGAAAGACTTCCTCAAACAGAACTTCCTCTTTGTTCTGGCCTCAGTTTTAGCCCAGCTTGGATCCGTCCTTTTTGTCGGCATCATCCCCGGCATCTTTTTAATTATCTTTAAAGACAGACTGCCCCGTCCCGGAATGATAGGCATCTTTCTTTTACTGATATGCGTCGTGATCATAGCCGTCCTCAACCTCTTCAACAGGACCTTCTATATCATCAGGATGACTCAGCTCTACTACCGCTATAGAGGTGAAGAAAAGCCATTGATCAGGCGTCGCAGCAAAAAAGCGATGGTCATGACTTTCATCAGAGTCCTCCTTGTAGTGGTCATGGTAGGATTAGTATCTTTTATCCTTGACGAACATTTCGATGAAATATTGGGCAAAGACGTCGAAACCAAACTGGTAGCCCATCGGGCCGGAGGCAGCGAAGCTCCGGAGAATACCGTCAAAGGTATCGAAAAGGCCATCGAACTTGGAGCCTATGGCGCCGAGATCGACATCCAGCGCACAAAAGACGGCTACTACATCCTCAATCACGACAACAACTTCGCCAGGCTCTGTTCCAGCTCCGCCAAACCGCAGGACCTCACGCTTGAAGAAGTCAAACAGCTGACGATCAAAGATCCCAACTTCCCCGACGATCCCCAAGAGGTCGCCACCTTTGAAGAGATCCTCGATGCCTGCAAAGGAAGGATCATCCTGTTTACGGAACTTAAGGGCAATACCGCCGATGAACAGATGGTCGATGATGCCGTCAGGATCATCAAAGAAAAAGGCATGGAAGATGAAGTCGTACTCATTTCCTTAAAATACAACCTGATCGCCTATTGCGAAGAAAAGTATCCCGAGATGCAGACGGGTTATCTGACTTTCGCCTCCTTCGGCAATACCGCTGAGTTAAACTGCGACTTCTTCGGACTGGAAGAAGAGGCTTCCACCTCAACCGTCATTCAATCGATCCATGACGCTGACAAGCAGGTCATGGTCTGGACCGTCAACAACAGTTCATCACAAGGTCATTTTATTCGCTCGAATGCTGACTGTATCATCACCGACAACGTTTCGCAGGCTATCGCCTTGACCAAAGAGCTCAACGAACGCGGACGTGTCGAGATCCTCATGGATCTGGTACTCGACATCCTCGGCGTAAGATAGATATTTACAAATAAACAGGAGAAAAACATGAACGAAGTATTTGAAAGATGCAAACAGGCAGCCGACTATATCGGCCAGCACCTGGATGCCAAAGATGCGATCGGCATCGTCTTAGGCTCAGGTTTAGGAGAACTGGGCGATGAGATCGAAAACCCCGTCTATGTCGATTATTCCGACATCCCCAACTTCCCCAAAACGACTGTTCCCGGTCACAAAGGCAGGCTGATCTGCGGTTACCTCAACGGCACTAAAGTCCTGTGCATGCAGGGACGCTTCCACTTCTACGAAGGTCACGACATGAAGACCGTCGCCATGCCTACCAGAGTCATGAAACTCTTGGGTGTCAAAGCCCTCATCCTCACCAATGCCGCCGGTGGCTGCAACAAGACCTTCAAACCCGGTACATTGATGTTTATCGAAGACTTCATCAACTACATGGGCGACAACCCCCTCTATGGTGAAAACATCGACGAACTCGGTCCCCGCTTCCCGGATATGACCAAAGCCATCGACCCGGAATACAACGCCTTAGGCAAAAAGGTCGCGGAAGAACTGGGCATTGAAGTAAGATCCGGTGTCTATATGGCCTTCAGAGGACCAAACTTTGAAACACCGGCCGAGATCAGATTCGCCCAGACCATCGGTGCCGATGCGGTAGGCATGTCCACCGTTCCGGAGATCTTGGCTGCCCGCCATTGCGGTTTGAAAGTTATCGGTATCTCCTGCATCACCAATATGGCGGCAGGAATGACTGGTGAAGAATTGACCCACGAAGAAGTTCAGGAGACAGCCGACAAAGTAAAAGATCAGTTCAAACAGCTGATCAAAGAGATCGTCAGACAGATGTAAAAAGATCGACTGACAGATAAAAGATTACCTGAACTTATAAT
>JAFRIG010000064.1 GCA_017432895.1 Erysipelotrichaceae bacterium
AGGTAGTGTCAAAACTTTATGAAAACCAGGGGTCAGAATCAGCCCTGGATCCTATGCTTCAGACACGGGATAAGATAATCGTGCTTTCCGGCAGGAAATCCATGACCTGTATCTTGCGTGAATGAATAAATGATGTTCTTTGAAAACTTTATAACTGATATTGAGTCACGACAAAAGAAGCTTTTCTTTAAAAAGCGCTGATCACCTGAATAAACGATGATGTCATCTATGCAGGCAGATATGCCTTATTGTACTGATGAGCCAGCTTAATGAGCTTCAGCCATTTATCCGGCATCAGATCTTCATCATCAAACAGATCATCTTCAACAGGTGTCTTAAAGCCCAATGAGGAATGTCTTCTTAAGAAGTTGAAGAAGGCTACATACAAGACCATATAGGAATTGGCACATTCAAGGCTTCCATAGCCGTTTGTACCGTAGTAGTTCTGCTTGTAGGTCCTGTTGAGTCTTTCCTCGATCTGCTTGTAGGGACGGTATGTCTTTGATTCCTCATCATTATTCTTTACACCGATGACCTGGTGTAAATCAAACTTAATGCCGTTAAGCTCATAGAAGAGCTGTGCCGCATTGTAGATGGGATTGCCATCGGCGATCAGGGAGAGGTCTTCGGGGATCTTCTCATACTTGCTTAAAGACTGCCACATCGCTTTGACGCAACATCTGGTATCTCTGTTTGAAAAGATATCGTATGAGGTGATGATCTTGCTTATGGGATCGGAAAAGAAGAAAACATAATTCTGTTTTCCTGAGACATGGACATAGGTCTCGTCGGCTGAAAGAGTAGAGTTCAGCTTATAGGGATAATGATCGACCAGGTTCTTGACGATCTTTGAAACAGAAGATGCATAGTTCATCACGCTCTGATGGGATATCCTGATACCGTGCAGGTCTCTTAAGATGTTCACGACCTTTCTTGAAGACATGCCGTAGTTGATGTAATAGCTTAAAATAAGGCCTAAAGTCTGCTCATCGACATGGATCCTTGACAGATCGACTCTGCATTCCAAAGCCTTACACTCATCCTTGATCTCATCGAGATTGAACCTGAACTGTCTGTAGTGATAGCGGTAGCGAAACTGCTTTGATGATGTCTTATACTTGTCGGGATTGATCAGGGAATCTTTCTTTGAATCCTGATAATAGGAACACCTGGTATTGGAACAATAGTAGACAATATAGCCCCTGCGGTCGTGATGTGCCGTGAGTTTGTTTCCGCAATGGGGACAGTAGAAACCCGATGTATCTCTCAAGGAAATCTTCAGACTGAAAGTGTTCTTGCAGACCTTGCAGAAGAACTGTCTGCCTTTGCCGTTGTTGTCATAGAGATATTCACTTGGCGCATTGCAGTACGGGCAGCAGCCCTTATACTCGATCTTCTTTCTTCTTTTCACAGGAGAGATGTCATTCTCAGCTATCAGCTGATTGAAATCCAGTTTGAGCTGTTCGTCTTCCTTTGTCTTGATGATAGGTTTCTCGTCGATCTTGAAGTCGGCATAAGGTATATCGTTCTTGATTCCGGATTTCCTGGCTTTTCTGATGAATCTGTTGAGCTTCTTCACTCTTGGAGTCAGATATTCATTGAGTTTACTTACGACCTTCATAGCTTCATCAAGAAGGTGAATGAGCTCGGCGTCATTGATCAGATCATTTACTTCCTTTGGTATCTCCTTCAGAAGAGTAAACGGTTCGATATTGGTTATAAAGATGAACAGATACGTACTCAACGTATTAAAGTTCTTTAAGATCTGTGTTATAGTTTCCATGACGGATATCCTTTCTGGTTGTGCCAAAACTATGATAGCAGATATCCGTCTTTTTATTGAAAGACGAGTAATTAATTCAGCTATAAGCAGCTGCCGCTGCTTATACATAAATTAGAGGAAAGTGTCTATTTTTGACACTACCATAATATATCAGGGGGTAGTTTTATGGTTACTGCAATGGAACTGACCGGGATCGTAATTTCCTTAATGGCTTTCGCTTATGCGGCATGGCTCTATACCTGGGTCAAGAAACAGCCGCAGGAGAATGCGATGATCGAAAAGGTCGGGAAACTGATCCAGGAAGGTGCTCGAGCGTTCCTGGGCAGACAGTATGGACTGCTGTTTCGTTTTGCGGGCTTTGTGTCAATGATCATTCTGATCCTTTTGCCTAAACCGATCTGGCAGGATTTCTCCGTTATGAACGTCTTCATGGCGGTATCTTATCTGGCCGGTACGCTGTTCTCGGCGTTTGCGGGCAAGATCGGTATCGAAGTGGCGACGATCGCCAACGGACGCTGTGCCTATGCGGCAAGAGACGGTATCAAGCCTTCGTTCATGACCGGTTTCAGAGGGGGAGCCGTCATGGGTATGTCGGTGGTTGGTGCCTGCAACCTGGGCGTTTGTCTGGTGTATCTGCTGCTGGCTGATCCGCAAGCGGTTTTGTGTTTCAGCTTTGGCGCATCTTCACTGGCACTGTTTGCGAAAGTCGGTGGTGGTATCTTCACTAAGACGGCTGATATCGCAGCCGATTTGACCGGCAAGGTCGAACTGGGCATCCCGGAGGATGACCCGCGTAACCCGGCGGTCATTGCCGATAACGTCGGCGACAACGTCGGTGATGTGGCAGGTATGGGTGCCGACTTATTCGACTCCAACGTCGCATCTTTAGCGGCAGCCATCGTCATTGCGGCCAATCTTGACAGAGTTTCTTCTTTCAAGGGCAATGTGGCCACGGTCTTCTGTTATGCGGGCTTAGGTCTATTGGCTTCGATCTTAGGTGTCATGACGGCCCGTATCGGCAAGAACGGCAATCCGACGAGTGCTTTGAACTCATCGACTTATGTCACGACCGGCATCTATGCGGTCCTGACGGCTTTGGCGACCTTCTTCTTCAAACTGCGTTTTGAGATCTGGGCAGCCTGTGTCTTAGGTCTTCTGGTGGGTGTTATCATCGGTATCACGACCGATTATTTCACCGATGACTCCAAGAAGCCGGTGCACAATGTTGCGCACGCTTCCCATACCGGTCCGGCGTTCACGATCCTTTCCGGTATTTCCTATGGCTTCCTTTCCACGCTGCCGGCCATGGTCGGTACGGGTATCTCGACTTTGATCTCTTATCGTCTGTGTCAGAACATCGATGCGGCTTATTCGACGGATTACGCCTTATTCGGTATTTCGATGGCGGCGGTAGGCATGTTGTCGATCGTTGGTATGATCGTTTCCAACGACGCCTACGGTCCGATCGTCGATAATGCCAGAGGTCTGGCGGAAATGGGTGCTTTGGGTGATGAAGTACTGGCGATCACCGATGAGCTGGATTCAGCCGGCAATACGGTCAAGGCCGTAACCAAAGGCTTCTCGATCTCGGCAGCCGGTCTGACGGTCATCGCCTTACTGGGTACCTTCATGTCAGAAGTCAACTCGGCAGCGGCTGAACTTGGCTTACAGGGCGTGAGCGGTTTTGATGTCATGGATCCGCTAGTTTTCTTTGGCATGTTGACAGGAGCGGCGATCCCGGCCGTCTTCTCGGCGATATTGATGCTGGGTGTGGACCGCAATGCGCAGAGAATGGTTTCCGAGATCCACCGTCAGTTCAGAGAGATCGCCGGTCTTAAAGAAGGAAAGGCCGATCCCGATTATAGACGCTGCATTGAGATCGCGGCGGAAGGCGCTATCAGGGAACTGATCCCGGCCGGTGCGATGGCCATCGTTTCTACGATCGTCGTGGGTATCATCGGTGGTGTTTCAGCGATCGCGGGATTCTTAGTAGGAAACATCATTTCCGGTCTGTTATTGGCCTTGTTCATGTCCAATGCCGGCGGACTCTGGGACAATGCGAAGAAGTTTGTTGAAGCAGGCAACGAAGGCGGCAAGGGCTCGGAAGCTCACAAGTCGGCGGTTGTCGGCGATACGGTCGGTGATCCGTTCAAGGATACGGCCGGTCCGTCCATCAACACGCAGATCACGGTTGTTTCTTTGATCGCATCGCTGTTGTCGACGCTGTTCTTAACCTTCTCACTGTTCCACTAAAGAATAGAGAAATAGTGCTTTCAAAAGGATGGGCTTAGTCTCATCCTTTTTTGTCTTTAATGTCACAAGTTGATCAAGTAAAAAAGACCCGGATGAAACGGGTCTGTTGGATGATCCATATCATACTCTCAAACTGTTACTGCAGCACAGGCAGGTCGATACCTGCTTATAACTGATCCGCCGGTATGAGAGTTCCATTTTCGAGAAGATAATCTTTGTTTTCTTCAGGGAAGAACTGAACGCTGTTGACGGGATTGAGTCTTTCCGGATTTTTGGAGTGTACAGCTACGACGCTTCTGGCATTTATCGTTTCGATCAGGTAAGCCAGCTGATTGGGGTAGGTATGTGAGAAGGAGTAGAGGTTGCTGAAAGTGTGGAATTCCCAGCCAAGCTTATCGAGCATATTGCGCATGATCTTCCATTCTTTCTGATCCGGTGTGAGTGGTTCACCAAACAGATGGAAATACTGTCCCTTGATGCCGTCATAGTCGGTTAGAGATAAGATCTTGCGGTAACTGCTTTGCAGGAGATACTGTTCAGGGTGTTCCCTGATCATAGTAGGATCGATAGTCTCAAAGCCTTCGAGGTAAGCCGGTATATCCGAAGCTGAGACCGGCGTTTTGAGGCCGGTGAAATGATAGAAGATATAGGCCATGGCCGGTTCAAAGACGATGGTCCTGTTTAGTTTACGTGAAAGGTCGTACATGTGTCTCATCATGTCCGTGTCTCTTTCATACTGATTGAAGATGCCTAGACCTTTATAGTTTTTTAAGGTTGCATAGATCTCATCATAGATATCCTGTTCGTTGATACAGCCTTTGATCAGTTGTTTAGACGGGACTTTCATCAGTTCATCCAAGCTGTCACCATGAATAAATTCGCTGGGTGAAGTTGTGGTCGCATCGACGATAAGCAGGTCGATGTCCTTGCCTTTGAGCAGTTCCAGTTCTTTAAAAGCTCTTTCACTTCCTAAACCATGGAACCTGATATCGCCGCTGTAATAGATTTTGCTGTCGGGCGTTTCGATCAGAAAACCGGCCGAACCGGGACAGGGGTGGTCGGAATAGTAGGGTGTTATGGTAATGGAACCCACCTTAAAAGGGACATGGTATTCAAACGGAGTGAATTTACGATACTCCTTTTCATTATTTACCGTATTCAGCAGTTTTAAGAGTTTAATACCTTGTGAGTGGATGTATACGGGAATCTCAGGGGCTATCTTATCGGCTTCGGACATGTGGTCCAGATGCAGATGACTGATCATGACGGCCGTATTGAGATCGCAGTCCTCATAGGAAAGTAAATCGAGGTCCTGAAGATCTTCTTTGCGGAAGACACCTTCGACAGGCGGGATCCTTTTCAACAGGATAGCGTCTTTGACTCTGTTAATGTTTCTGTGTTTTACGATGCCGTCATAAACCTCGGTTAGAGGTGAAAAAGGTGCTCCGAAATCAAAGATGATACGATCTTTATCGTAAGTGGCAGAGATACAGATACCCATGCCATGCGTACCGCGATAGAATCTGATCTTCGTTTTATTCATGGTCGATCTCCTTAAGGGTATTTAGTATCGGATCATAGCTGTAGCTGACTTTCTCCCTGGCGTGGAAATAAGGCAGGGTGATGCATTGTTCAAAGGCCTTGCGGTTATTGGAATGGCAGGGCACAACCAGTTTTGGTTGGATCATCTCGATATAGGTGATGAGCTGATAAGTCTCGGCATGGGGTGAAAAATAGCCATCCGGGCCAAAATAAGTCCGATCGTAGATCATGTGGCAGGAATTTATGATATTCATCATGTTGCGGTATTTGGGATCGTATTCGCCCAAGGGGATACCGGAATGATGGAGGTATAAGGCGTTCATGTTTTGATAATCCAGCAGTTCCAGAAGATTGGGATAGGTGTTTTGGACGATATAGTTATCCGGTTGGGCAAGGATATCCTTTTTGCTTAGAAGACGGTTATAAGAAAGAATTTCCTTTAGATAAGTTGGCTCTTCTTTGTAGGTATCCGGTACCAAAACGTTGACGGGATAGTGGAAGAAACTGTTGATTATATGGGCACTTTCCGGTTCATAGACGAGTTGCCTTGAAGTGTTTTGAGCGATCTCATTAAATAGCAGGACATCGCTCATCTCCCTTTCGTAATAGTTCAAGATGACAAGTCCTTTATGGGCATTGATCGTTTCGCTGATCCTTTCTTTAAGACGATCAAAACTGATCATACCCGGTGAGGGGCCAAGGGAATCCAGGGGGTGTATCTTTGCCAAGTCTTCGCTTTTAATATCGGCAAAAAAACGCGTACCTTCGCAGGAGAGGATATCGATCAGTTTATCTTTAAGGAAACTGATCTCTTTGAGGATATTGTCCAGATATTTGCCGTAAACGAAGACATCGCCGGTGTGGTGAAGTTTGAGATCGGGTGTTTCGATATAGAAGGAATAATCCTGATAGGAGTCGTCATTTAAGATGAATCTTTTGATGTGGATCTTTCCGACGTCCATTTCATCTTCCATGTCGCTGTACAGTGATCCCCTGATGGATTGAACTCCTTCACCGACATCTTCCAGAGCTTTTTCGATGATCTGCGCCGGCTTGGAAAGATAGACCGGAATACTTGGGTCGATCATACCCATCATGCGCATATGGTCAAGATGAAGGTGGGTGATGAAAAAGGCCTGTTTATTTATCGGATAATCTTCAGCACAGATCAGATCGGGATATCTTTCAGCGATATCCTCTCTACGATAGATGCCGTTTATCTTAGGTATCTCGTTGATCCAGAGATAGTCTTTAATGAAATCCTTTCGCATGTCGACCTTGCCATCAAACATGTCGAAGGCAGGATTATAAGCCGTTCCGGCTTCAAAAAAGGCCCGGTCATCGCCATACCTGACCTCCATGATGACGCCGCCTATGCTGTCGAGTCCCGAGTGGAATGTGATAAGTGTTTTGTCTTTCATGTTTTTCTTAATTATATCTTATGTGGCTATTGAGATGGGATACTGTCTCAAGGATCTTGGCGGATATCAAAATAAAGATATAACCCGACTACTAACGATTTTTGGCATAACAGACAAGATGATTATTACAAAAAATGAGGATTTTTTATTTTTCCTGCAAATAATGTAATGGAAAGAAAAAATACGTAAATAAATGCATAAATATTAATATAAATATGTATTTACAAATCTTTCTTAGAAAGGATATTATTAAGGAAAGAAGAAATGTTTTTTTGAATGGGACGATTGGAAAAACGAACGGAATTACAAAAAACATGGTATGAGGTTTGAGGAGATCATTGAAGTATTCTTTGATGAAAACAGGCTTGAAAGATATGATTATGATCACTCAACACTATATGAAGAACGTTATTGCATCATAGGAACACTGGGCAAAGGATTGATCATATTCGTAATCTGTCTGTTCTCAGGAAACGATACAATACGGATTATTAGTGCTAGGAAAGCAAGCACAAAAGAAAGGGAGGAATACTATGGCCAGGATTTCTTTAGAAGAAGCTAAGAAGAGAAAGATCGATGATGAGACACTTAACAGGATAAAGAACTTTAAAGAGGATTTTTCCGATCCGGAGATTCCACCTTTGAGTGAAGAAGAATTGTCGCAGTTTGTGTCAGCCAGACAGCTTCATCCCGAGTGGTTCAAACCTAAAAAAGTTGCGATCACCATCAGAGTGGATATCGATGTATTGGATCACTACAAATCATCAGGCAAGGGATATCAGACTAGGATGAATGCCGATCTGCGCAAGGCCTGCGGTCTTGATTGAAAGGACATATTAATGTCTTTTTTTCTTATCCAATAGAAATAAATTAGAGGGGTGACAAAATCGTTTAATGAAGACAAAAATGAATTTGTTGCTTTCTTGTAATTGAGGGCTTGTGCTAAACTGAAGAGGTAGAAGAGCAGCAAAAATGAGTCTGTATCATGATCAGGCAGCGATGCTGATAAAGCTTTTTGAAGCCAAGGAACCTGTCAAGGCGAGCGTCTTTTCGCAAATGTATGGGATCGGTCTTAAGACGGTCAAAAAGGAGATCGAAGCGATCGATGCCGAATGTAATGAAAACGGCTGCAACGTTCGTTCAAAGACGGGCGACGGCTATTTTCTGGAAGTAAGCGACGAAGAGTCGTATCAGCTTTTTAAAGAAGAAGTCCGGAAAAAGTATTACGGCAATTTTTATTATCGCAATGAGAAATCGGAGCGGATGCATCTGGCTATCAGACTGATACTGGTCCAGGGCAGGATGTTTATCGATGATCTGGCATACAGATGTCTTTGTTCGCAATCGACTTTAAACCGCGATATGAAGCGGATCAAGGACAGGCTGAAGGAATATAAACTCGATCTGGTCAACCGCACCAACCAGGGTCTGACTCTGGAAGGCGACGAGTGGCATATCCGGCTGGCGATGATCGAAGAATATGAACTCTACAATACCTTTGAACAGGTAGCACATTTTGAAGAAGAAAAAGAATTCCATGAAGCTTTCATGCATCAGGGCATCTATCATGATCTGCTTTTCGAGCGGATCTTCAAGGTCCTGAAGAAACATAATTACGCTGTTCCTTATTTTTTCTATGACCGGATGGCGGACATGATCGTTTTGACGATGACCCGCAAGCGTTACGCATCTCACATTGATGAACTGCTTCCCTGGTTTAATAAATGCGAAACCGAAAGAGTAGAACCGATCATTGCGGAGATCTTTGCGGATCTGCCGGGTTTTGTCGGTGTCGATCTTTCTGCCGGCGAACTGAAGGCTCTGGCTTTATATCTGAAACTTCATCATACACTCAAATATAATCAGCTGCGGGAAAAAGAAGATCCCGCCAAGGCTGATGCAATGGTAGAAGATCTGCTGGCAAAGTTAAATGAGCGGATCGATATGCGGGGCTACGATTTGACTTCTTTCATCAAGGACCTGTTTTGCGAACTGTCCCGCTTGACCAGACAGCTGGCTTATGATGTGCACCTGCCACGTTATTATGGCAAGAATTTCGCCCGGGACGGTGTCTTAAGTCTGGATATCTGTACCTTTATCTACCGCTATCTGCTGGATCATGGTGTCAAAAATCTATTGGAAGATGACATTCTGAGTTTTTATTACATCGTTTCTTCCATGGTCCGCAATTGCGCATCCCAGCATAAGAAACGGATATATGTGATCTCTTCCCAGGGTTTTTACGCCTCCCGGTCCTATGCCACAAATCTGCGCAGAATGATCAGCAGTGATTCTCTCGAATTCGTTCCGGTCGAATACTTCGAACTATACAATACCAATATGTCGCAAGTGGACTGCATTCTGACGGATATTGAGAGTTTACAGAATGAGTTTTACTACAAACCGGTCTACGACCTCTTCTATGCCCGTAAAGCCAAGCAACTTGAAAGACTGCAGGAGCAGATTATGGAGAAGGAATATCCTTTCTTTGAAGACTGTTTCAAAGCGGAAGATATCGCTTATCCCGAAGGACTGAGCAATGTCAAAGAGATCGAAAAGTATCTTCTGGACAATTGTCTGGAAGAAAAAGACGATCGACAGCTCATCAGCAAGGAACTTGCAAACCGCTATGAACTTGTCGACCCCAAACGCAACAATCAGATCATTCTGCTCAATACAGTCGGTGACTTTATCGGCCGGGACATTTTCAAGGTCCTGATTTTTAAAAAACCTTTGGGTATGCAGCGGGGCGATGTCGACAAGGTGATCTTCTATAACATCAAAGAACCGACGATAGACAAAATGGCCTATTTGTCCAGGCATATCGCCAACCTCATCCATACCGATAAGTTGGAACTGAGCTATGACAGTCAAAAGGATCACGAAACGATCCTGAATATCTTACAAAGCAGCAGCAAATGACGGACTGATAAAAGTCCGTTTTTTCATTTTGGGCATTAATCTAGAGCTTTTTATTGAATTAAGTTCTTTTTCTTTTTCTTTACACTGAAAGTAACAGAAAGCCGGCTATGTTCCGGCACACATACAAAGGGGGAAAAAGTAAGTATGGCTGTTAAAATTGCTCTGATCTTATTAGTCCAGTTGCTTAAGACCTTCCTTGGTTACTTCAGTCTGGTTCCGGGCGCTTCCGGCGGTGTCTTGTTCAACGCCGTTACGACCGGTGCGATCTTAGGCGATCTGCCGACTGGATTAATGCTTGGTGGTACTTATGAACTGATGAACATCGGTCTGAACCCGTTAGGCGAATCCGTCGTTCCTAACTACAACCTGGGTTCGATCGTCGGTGTCTTCTTCGCTATCACGGTCAACAAAGAGTTCGGTACCGCCATGGGTATCGTTGTTGCGACCCTGGCTACGATGCTTAACACCTTCGTTCAGTATCTGTCATTGCCGTTTAAGAGCTGGATGGAAAAAGCTCTGGCTAATCACGAATGGAAGAAAGTCGAAACTATCGAATTCCTGAACTGGTTCCCGGCTTTCATCGTCGGCACTGCTATTCCTGTCGCCGTCGTCTGTGCTCTTGGCCAGCCGGCTGCGGAAGCGATCATGAACTTCATTCCGGAATGGGTCACCCACGGCTTCTCCGTTGCAGGTAACGCTTTACCGGCCTTAGGTTTCGCGATCGTTCTTCGTTCATTGTCTGTTGAAAAGAATATCGAGTATCTGATCATCGGTTTCGCATTGTTCGCCTTCGCCGGTATCGGTACTGTCGGTGCTACTTTGTTTGGTGTTGCTTTGGCTCTGCTGAAATACAAGCAGGCTAAAGATCTCAAAGCTGTCGAAGCTAATGCAGGTGCAGGAGGTGTCGGAGATGAGTAAGTACGGAAATTTATCAGAAGCTACCTATAAGAAAGTCTGTTTAAGTGCAATGGCTGACCAGACCGCCCGTTATATCGGTGGTGGTAACCTGCCTATGCCTACTGTTCGTATCATGATGCCGGCTCTGGCTGAACTGTATGCCGACCAGCCGGATCTGATCGTTGAGAAACAGATGCGTTATCTCAACGAGTACTTCAATACCGAAAGCACAGCCGGTGATCTACTGCTTGGCGCGATGGTTGCCGTTGAAGCTTCCAAAGCTCCGAATGCTTCGGATATTTCCAACGCCTTAAAGGTCTCTTTGATGGGTCCGTTAGCCGGTATCGGCGATTCGATCTTCAAAGTCGGCGGCAAGGTCATCTTCTCGGCAATGGCCGGTTATATGGCTCTTGAAGGCAGCCTGTTAGGTCTCTTGGTCTGTGAGATCTGGGCTCTGGTCACTTTGGCTTGCAAGTACTGGTTCTTCAATATCGGTTATACGCAGGGTACCAACTTCGTTACGACGCTGGCTGATCAGCTCGACCTGGTCACCAGCACGATCGGTGTCCTGGGTCTGGTCGTTATCGGTAATGCCATTCCTTCGACTGTCAAACTGACGACGAAGTTCAATCTGGCTTATGGCGAATCCGTCAAGCCTTTCCAGGATATCCTTGATTCGATCTTCCCGTATCTGCTACCTTGCCTGTTGACTTATGCTTTATACAAGGCTTTGGCTGTTAAGGGTATGACGACGATCAAGCTGGTCTATATCGTTCTGGCCTGCGGTCTTGTTCTGTCGTTGTTAGGCATCTGCTAAGAAAGAGGTAAAAAGATATGTCAGAAATAGTTGCGGTAAGGATCGATTCACGTTTGATCCATGGCCAGACGGCTAATCTGTGGCACGGTTACTGGAATTGCGACCGTTACATCATCGTCGATGATGAGACGGCCAATGACCCGACTTTAAAAGGGGTCATGCGTATTGCCTGTCCTTCAGGGATCAAGTTGAGTGTTCTGACGGAAGAAAAAGCTGTCGAATATCTGACTGATCCTGGTCACTATGGCAACGAGAGGATCGTTGTTATCGTGAAGTTTCTGACAGGTCTGGTAAAACTCGCGCAAGCCGGTGTGCAGCTTTCCAAGAAGATCGTCGTCGGTACGATGGTGATCGGTGCTGATCGTAAAACGGTCATCAACAAGAACGTCAAAGTATCCGATGAGGATGTCCGCTGCTTCCATGAACTGGCCGACCTGGGTTACGAATTCGTTCATCAGGTCGTTCCGACGATGGATGCGGAAGAGTTCATGCCGATGCTGGCAGAAGTTGAAAAATAATAGTGTTTAATTATCAGGGGTCAGTTTAAACACTGACCCCTTATTTTAGAAAAGAGAGGGATAAAGATGAAGATCGGTTTCAGACAGTTCGTGATCAATCCGGAGTTTCCGGTCAACAGGATGCTGGCGCATCATGGCGAAAAGATACAGGATGTCGATGACGACCTGCATTGCCGGATGCTGGTGATCGATCCCTGCGAAGAGGGCAAGAAGCCCTGGTATCACATTTCGATCGATGCGGTGGAGATCTGGATGGAAGTCCGCAATCAGATAAAGAAGACGGTCGAAGAAGCTTTGGGCTATGAAGTGGATATGGTCGTTTCGGCGACGCATTGTCACAACTGTCCGTGTATGACGACGGACTACGAATGGAACAAGTGGCTGCTGGAAAAGATCAGAGAAAACGTTCCGCTGATCGAGATCAAGGAGTATGGCAAAGTAGAATACAGCTACAATTACCGCTACTTCAACAATCTGGGTGACAGCAGAGAAGCTGATCTGAAACATAAAGTAGTTCATCTTTATGCCGAGACTTTATCTTTCTATGGTGATGGTAAGCGCATCGGTACGATCTTGATGTACAACAGCCATCCGACGATCAAGGAACTCTGGGTGGGCAATTTCACCAGCGAGTATCCCGGCTATTGCATTGAAAAGCTGAGCCAAAGGCATCCCGGTGAATTCTTCACCTTCATGCTGGGACCGGCCGGTGATGTTTCACCGCACTTTGTCAGAGAAGACCGCGATTATGCACAGATCGCTGTACTAAGCGAGAAGCTGATCGCCGAATATGAAAGGCAGCTGGCTGATCAAGATAAAAAAACGGCTGTCGACAAGTTTATATATCGGGAAAAGCTCATACCCAATGAGACGGGTCTGCCCGCCGATATGGGTAACGGTTTTATCCCGCCGTTTGAGCGTCTTACGGATCAGGAAAAACAGATCATTCAGCGCAAACTGGAAAACCGGCGTTTCCCGCAGAGGAAGCTGGAACCGATGGAACACAACGATTATCATATGTTCTCGCAGCTGATCCTGAATGATGACTATTCCATCATCTTTGAACCGTTTGAACTCTACAGTGAATTTTATGGAGCTGTCAACAAACAGACGACTTCGCTCATCTCCATCTCCAATGGCTTTGGCCATTACATCACGGGTCTGTATCTCAATCACGTCGTGATGCATGGAACCTTCAATTCGCCCTTCGGTCCTCAACTCAAGAAAGATATGTGGGAACTGTTTGGCAAGTGGAGCTGCCAGGAGGATGTCGATTTTTAGAAGCGCTGTATAAGAATAAATAGAAAGAAGAGATAATATGCCAGGAACAAATTTCAAGAATATCGGTATCAAGTATCGTCCGATCAAGTCGGAACTCAAGTCCAAGAGAAAGGTTCTGGAACCCGAGAGGGTCATCCGCTGGCCTTTTATGAAAGCGATCAGGGAAGGCTACAAGAAGTCTTTCTTCCCGAAGATCAATCCCTATGTAGAAGCTTATCAGTTTAGAGACAATGCCTGGGCTCTGTTTGAAGAAAGCATGGATGGAGCCGGCGATCTGTGGATGTATCTGATCGAGGGTCCGGAAAAGATCATGATCATCGACACGGGTTTCGGTGTCGGCGATCTCAAGGGTCTGATCTTAAAGCTGGTGTCCGATCCGGAAAAACCGATCATCTGTGTCAATACGCACAATCACTACGACCACTGCTATGGCAATGCCCAGTTTGATGAGTGCTACTGTTCCATTCCGGAACTTCATCTGATGCGTCAGAAAAACAATGCCCATGTCTGGGATTATCTGTTTAATGAAAAGGGCGAGGGCATCTGGACGGAATTTGACAAGAATGATGTCATCGAATTCGTACCCTGGGAGCCCATCGGTGTTGAAAACGGTCATATCTTCGATTTAGGCAAGGGCTATCTGGTCGAGTGTGTCTATATCACCGGTCATACGGCCGGTCAGTGTGGCTACTACGATCATGTCAACAGAGATATCTTCATCGGTGATGCCAACAGCTGTGGCGCACCGCAATATGAAGGGGAACCTTTTGCGGAGAACTACAGCGTTCAGGCCAAGCGTGACCAGCTGCGCCTGTTCAAGCCGCGTTTCGATGAAGTCAACGGCGTCTTCCCGGGCCATGGCATGATAGACCAGCCCAGTAAGGCCTTGAACTATCTGCTGGATGCCTGCGAATGGGTTTGCGAACATCCGGACTGGGTCGAAGAAAAAAAGACCCGCAAACATCCGGCTACCGGTGTGGAAAGTGTGATCTATACCAAATATATCCAGGAAGGTTCGACACTGCGTTTCAATCGCGATAATGTCTACTATCCTGATGATAAGAAGGATCTGGTTCTGGGCCGTGATCTTAAGGCCGAGGATTATCCCGACTAAACAGAAAGAGAATTATTATGGAAGGAATTCTGATCATCTCTCATGGCAATTATGCTCAAGGCCTTGTCGATAGTGCCCGTTTTATCATCGGCAATAATCTCAGACAACTGGAGTGTGTCTGTTACAACCGAAACGATGATCAGGACAGCTTTCATGAAAAAGTTTTGAAGGCGTTCAAGGAAGTCGACAGCGGCGATGGCGTGTACATCCTGCTGGATGTGGCGGCGGGTATGTGTCTGAAGGAGGCCGCTTTACTTTTGAACGATAAAGTGGAAATTATATCGGGAGTTAATGTACCATTATTATTAGAGGTACTTACCAAACGCATGACAGGCAATGCATTGGACAAACAGGATCTGATCGCCAAAGGTCAGGCGGGTCTTGTCGATGTCAGAGAATACCTGGCGTGGCGTTTGAACTGACGGGAGGGTGTGATGAGTCCATATGTCATACTGATGCTGGCAGTGATAATTCTGACGCTGGCATTGTCCTACTATTTGAGCAACAGGGGAAAAGCCAATGGCGAAAAGCTGGCTGCATTACTGGCTAAAGGCGATTTCAAAACCTTTGACGCGTATTGTCAGGATGAGAAATTCGTCAAGCAAATCCAGCCTTTTACCCTCGACTACCTGAAGCTCAATTCCTATCTGCTCAGGTCCGATAAGAAGAAGACGGAAGCAGTCTTTGAAAAGCTGCAGAAGGCTAATCTTAACCGGGATCAGCGCCGGGATGTGGCTCTCAAGGGTTTCGCTTATTATCTGGGTTTAGATGATAAGCAGAACACGAAGTACTATCTCGAGGAGATGGAGAAGACCCTGGTCAGTGAAGATATCCTCAATAACAGCAGGATGTATTACGATATCATCTACGAAAAGAAGACGGATATGCTGGATAGTCTGCTGGAAGAATGCGAACAGCTGGAGGGCGAAGAAAGAGCCGGCAATGAACAGCTGATCGCGATCATTTACAAGAATCTGGGCGACGATAAAAAAGCCCGGGAGTACGAAAGAAGGTCCAGGAAAGATCTGGGCATCAAAGGAGAGAAAAAATGAAAGGTATCGTATTAATGAGTCACGGCCCTTTGGCGGCCGGTATGCATGAGACCAGCAAGCTGTTCATGGGTGATGATATTCCTCAGTACACTTATCTGTGCCTGAACGCAGAAGATTCACCGGAAGGTTTCGATGAGGCTTTAACAGCCAAGATCAAGGAAGTCGATACGGGTGAAGGTGTCATCCTGATCGCCGATCTGTTTGGCGGTACGCCTTGCAACAGAGCAATGATGCAGCTGCTTAATCCCAATGTCGATCTGATCGCCGGCATGAACCTGGCTATCGTCTTACAGTTATTGGGCAACCGTCTGTCGGACAACTACGACATGAAGGAACTGGAAGGTGTCGGCAAGGACGGTGTCGTCTATGTCAATCCGCTGATGCAGGCGGCTATGGGCGGCGAAGACGACGACTAGATCAAATAATCAGTATTGAAAAGGCTTGAAAAAGCCTTTTCTTTTGGGAAAAGAAAACGATACCGAAGTATCGTTAAGCTTCTTTGGATTTCTTTAGAGAATCCTCGTAAGTCTCAAGGATGAGACCGTCGTTGATGTAGGCGTTGAGGTATTTAGGTTTCAAGGCCTTTTCATAGTCTTCGACTAAAGGTTTATATTCCTGAATGGAAGAGATGATCATGTTGGGGATGATAAGACACTCATCGAGTTTTCCTTCGACATAGGTCACATAGACGTAGCCTTTGGGGATGGCAGTCTGGTGAAGAGAGAACTTTTCAATGATCTGCGCATCAAACTTCTTCATCTCGTTGTCGTAGATCTCGACGTCCAGTTTCCAGAAGACATGGTTTTTTAAACGGGCATCGCGTCCAAAGCGGACGAAGGAACCGTCTTTTATTTTGGCTAAAGCCACATCGCCATTGGATACGGCTTTTCTGATCAGGTTCTTGTCAGCGTTGAGGTCGTAATAAGAGAAGATGCCGTTTATCAGCAAGAGGAATAAGGCGAAGGCCAGGATGACGGCGATCTTATGATCCAGCCATTTTTCCCGGTATTTCAGTAGCAGGATGATGCCTGTGAGTTCGCATATGACGACAATTGAGAGTAATATCGTCGATCTTTTATATAGTTTAAGCTGCATATGGTGATTCCTTTTCTGTTTTGATTGTAGCATCTGAAGCAAATTATGTGAATCATGAGGATGATTGTGTGAAGATTATGTGAAAAAAGTTGAAATCGAATTTATGATGTTCTACAATCAAATTATAAGGAGGTTCATAAATAATATATGAGCAATTTAATGTTAGGCATAATCCTAGGCTTATGGTCAGGTGTGGCTATGGTCCTGGATTTGTCCGGTTTAGGTGTCCGTACTCCTATAATTACAGGACTCTTGGCTGGTCTATGCTGCGGTAACGTAGCTATGGGCTTACAGGTCGGCTCAGTCATGCTGATCAACAGCTTAGGCTTCTATACTTATGGTGGTGCGACGATTCCTGACTTCATCACAGGTTCTATTTTCGGTACGGTCGTCGGTGCTAAGACAGGCAATGTCGATGCCGGTATCGTTGTCGCTCAAGGTATCGCTCTGCTGATGTCCGAAATGGATATCCTGGGTCGTGCTTCTACGACTGTCTTCCAGCATTTAGGCGAAAATGCTCTGGCACAGAACAACATTCCTAAGTTCGAAAGATTCACTCTCATGGGTGTTCTTCCTTGGGCTTTATCAAGAATGCTTCCGGTCGTATTGGGCATGGTCTTAATCGACAATGTTGTCGCTTTGACCAACTTTGCTACCAGCATTGAGTGGATCGCGAATGGTTTGAGAGTCGTTGGTAAGGTATTACCGGCTGTCGGTTTCGCTCTTCTGCTTTCCTACATGGATCTCAAGAAATACTGGCCATTCTTCATTATCGGTTTCGTTCTCTATGCTTATGCCGGTATGGGCACAGTAGCTTTGGCTTTAGTAGGTCTGGCTGCAGCAAGTTTCTTTGTAAAGGGAGGTGCTGAATAATGTCTAAAAAGTTAACTCAAGCCGCTTTAAAGAAAGCTTGTTCAAGACACAACTGGGCTTTACAGTGGTGCTGGAACTATGAAAAGATGCAGGCTGCCGGTTATGCATATGCAATGGTTCCTGTCATAAAGGAATTATACGATGGCAACGAAGAACAGTGCAGACAGCTTGAAAGACACATGCAGTTCTATAACACTCACCCGGGTGCTTCTGCATTGATCGCAGGTGCCGGTGTTGCTTTGGAAGAAGCAGGTCAGCCGGAAGTTCACGACAACCTGAAGGTTGCCCTGATGGGTCCTTTAGCAGGTATCGGTGATACTATCCAGGCCGTTCTGGTCACTCCTCCGTTCAACATCATCGCCGCCGGTCTGGCCAGCGAAGGCAGCGCTATCGGCGCTATCCTGGCTTCTACGCTTCCGGTTTTGGCTCTGTTCCTTGCCAGATGGCCTCTGTTCAACTACGGTTACAGACAGGGTGCTAACGTCATCAACGACGTTGCCGGTGCCGGTACGATCGACAAGCTCCAGGTCGGTGCCAACATCTTAGGTGTCACCGTCATGGGTGGTTTCGTTCCTTCAATGATCGGTGCTACACTGCCTGTTAAATTAGGTAAAGACCTGACGATCGATGGTGCTACTGTCGAGGCCAAGACTTTACAGCAGGTTCTGGATGCGATCTTCCCATGCCTGGTTCCGCTGGCATTAACATTCGGTTGCTACTACCTGATCAAGGTCAGAAAGATGTCTCCGTTACATGTCATCCTGATCTTATTCGTAGTCGCATTCGTTTTAGGTGCTTTGGGCTGGATGGCTTAATAATAAGGGCTAGTAAAAATGATGACGCAGGATCTTTGAGATCCTGCGTTTTCTAATACGCAAACTATTGATGTAAGCGCTTAATCGGGTGCTATAATGATAAGTGGAGGTATCTTTTATGATCAAACATTTAAGAATAGATAATAGACTGATCCATGGCCAGGTCGCTGTTACCTGGATGAATTCGATCGGTGCGGACAAGATCATCGTCTGCAATGATAAAGTAGCGGCTGACCCGATCCAGAAGATGGCTTTACCGATGGCGGCCAGAGGCAATACCGTGTACGTATTCTCGATCGACGAGACGATCAAGTATGCCCAAGAGCATCCGGATGAGACGATGTTCGTCATCTGCAAGTTCCCGTCAGATGCTTTGGCTATCCTTGAATCAGGTCTGGAAGTTCAGGATGTCAACGTTGGCAATGCAGCTCCGGTCCAGGGTACGACCTATAAGATGGTCACCAAGTCGATCGCTGTCACCGAGGATGATGCGAAGTGCTACCGCAAGATCGCGGAAATGCGTGGCGGTGTGCTGACCAGCAGACTCACGACGATGAACGAAACGGAAAACTTCCTCGATCTTCTGGCCAAGAACGGTCTGTAAAAAACAATATCAGGACAACGGCCGGTGATCCCGGCCGTTTTTTAAAGCGTTATGGAAAAGTTTAAATATATCCCCATCGAAGAATGCAAGAGTGAAGGAAACTTCGTCAAAGCCATCTGTTTCAAACCCAAAAAAGCGATCATCATCTGTTTTGCGATCGGCTTATTGTTGATGATCGTAAACAATCTGATCGTCAGACTTTTAGGCATCTTTTTCATGGTGATGGCTTTTGCGGTCTATAAGCTGGTAAGAGACTACAAGGTCATGGACATCTTCGATAAGGGCATCATGTTTTATGGCGATGAGGAGGCCAAAAGTGCCTGCTTCATAAGTTTTGATGAGATCGAAAGCTGGCTGGTGAGTCACGAAAACGGTCACGATACCGTAGAGATAAAACTCAATAGCGGTGAAAGGATCATCAAGGATACTTTCGAAGCCGACAAGGCTTATCGGGCTTTGTCTTCTCTGTTACATGAAAAGGATGAGAAATATCTCAAGGCCTTGAAGGACAGGGAAAAGGCTTTATCGATCCCCGATGCCATGAAAAACATCAGAGATTCATTCAAAAAGAAATAGGCAGGTGCCTATTTCTTATTTTCTTATATCGTTTGAAGGATCTCGATGATCTTTTCTTTTGTTTCTACGGTCAAGGTATCGGTAAACATCTCGTAGGTGATGTACTTGAAATCGATAGGCAAGACATAGGGTCCGTAGCCATTGGAGTAGCTCACCAGCATTTCCTTATCCCTGTCGATGTAGTTCATGTAGTGGGAGAAGATCTCATTGGGGAAGAAGATGATCTTGACGCAACCTGTATCCCAAGCGGTGATGAGAGCTTTTTCGATGAGCTTGCCGAAGATGAGATTGGCTGTCTTTTCCAGCTTCTCTCTTTCGATCTGTCCCAGTCTGATGGTCTCCATCTCTCTTTCACTGAGATCGCCTCTGATCTTTGAAAGATCGATGGGTTTGAACTCGTGGTCGTAGTTGATGGGGACTTCCTTGTATGTCAGCTGCAGTGGTACACACTGCGCTTTTTCATTATAGAGACTTGTGATATCTTCGTATAAGTTGTTTCCCAGTTTTTCAAGTGCTTCATAATCCTGACCGTCTCTGACAAAGCGGGAGGAGATATCGCCCGCTGCTCCTTGTAGGAAGCTGAAGTCCGTTTCCGGATAAGTTTCCTCCAGTTTTCTTAGGACGTAGCCGGGATATTCAGCGGAGAAGTAAGGGACATTGGCCTGCAGGATCGTGGGATGGCAGTTGTAATATACCAGGCTTAAGAAGTTTTCTTCCTTGGCATAGAAGCGGATGAGGCAGAGAGTCTCTTTATTTGTTTCATAGCCCGAGATCCGGGAACGGCCAATGGCATTACTGTGGAGGTGCTGATAAGAGGCTGTGACATCTTCAAGTTCCCGATACTCCATTTTGACTGTTTCCTTGCATAAGAGGTCAAAGAGGTAATTCACGTATTCGGGGTCTCTGACACTGTTGGCGTAGTGAGTGTGAGTCGCGGAAGTGATGACTTTGATCCTCTCGTCCTGATAATAGTCCCTGAAATATTCTTCCAGCATGTTCCGATGTTTGAGATCGAAGGCTAATAGATCGAATGAAAAGTGGATGATCCAGCTTTTTTCGTCTTTGAAAGAGAAGACCCTGGCATAGAGATCATCGTGGAATTCGGAAAGTTTCTCGATCTGGCAGGAGTGTCCGCATTGAGTCGTAGGGAAGGGAGCGTTGATGTTGATCTTGGTAAATGAGTATTGCATAGCTTGTTGCCTTTCAAATGAGTCCATAATGAACTAATGCGTTATATAAGCCATCTTCGTCGATGTTGTCGGTGATGTAGTCGGCACATTCCTTAAGAGCGGGGTAGCTGTTGCCCATGGCGATGCCAATAGCGCAGTGTTTCAGCATTTTGATGTCGTTTTCGCCATCGCCGATACCCAAAGTTTCATCTTTACTGATACCGTAGCGTTCACAGATCACGTCGATGCCATTGGTCTTGGAGATGCCTTTGGGGACGATGTCGACACAGCCTTCCTGCCACCAGGTGATCTCGGCAATGTCTTTAAGGGCGATGACTTTTTCTTCATCTTTTTCATTCGCAAAGAAGGCGGAGGCCATATAGAGATCTTCACCCTGATATTCCTTTACTTTGGGAATGCCTGAGGAGATGACGGATTGGATGGTTCGGACTTTGTCTGTGACTTGGTTGAGATAGATGTCATCTCTATTGACCAGATACATGGCCATTTCCTTTTTGTTGAACAAAGTGACCAGAGCGTTCTTAAGAGTTTCATCCATGCATCTTTCGTAGATGATCTGTTTTTCTTCATCGAGTATCATCTGGCCGTTGCTTAGGATCCAGCCATCGAGTTTCAATTCAGAAAGATCGAAATCGTGCATCTCGCCTAAGGCTCGGCCGGTACACAAAAAAGCCAGGATCTTATTTTCTTTGAGCTTTTTGACGGCCGTGATAGTCGAAGCCGGGATGCATGAGGTCCTGTGAGAAAAGATGGTACCGTCGAAATCAAGAAAAACCGCTTTGATCATAGTAGATAGGTATTTATGAAACGGGCGAAGCCGTCATCCTGACAATCATATTCCGTGATGTAGCGGGCGATCTTTTTGGTGTTTTCGGTGCCGTTTTTGAGGCAAACACCTTCGCAGATCCTCAACATCTCGTTGTCGTTGTCGGTATCGCCAAAGCTTAGTACATCCATGGTATCGAATCCATGCATCAGACAATACTGCTTCAGGGCATAGCCTTTAGAGGAATCCTTGTGGGAGAATTCCAGAAGATCCTTTTGGGTGTTGAAACCGATGTATTCCTTGTCTTTGAGTGTCTTTAGTTTTTCATGGATCTTTTCATCATATTTGAGATCATATCGAAACATAATGCCGCAGTTGTCCTGCTGATAGAAGACCTCGTTGTTTTCGGCCAGGACATACTTCCTTCTTTTTTCATAAGCCGATTTCCAGGCTTTGTCGGTATCTTTGGAGGAGATGTAAATACCAGGCAGATACATGTGGATATTGGCATCGAATTCGTCCATAAATTCGATGATCTCTTTAAGTGATTCCTTCTTGAGTTTATTGTATTGGAAGAACTGATTGGTCTTTAAGTCGATCAGTTCGCAACCGTTCCAGCCGATGATGAAGTCAAACTGTCTGGTGGCATTCCAAAGCTGATATTTGTCGACAAGGTCATCGGCAGGTCTGCCGGAGGCAAGACCGAAAAGATAACCCTCATCCTGCAGTCTGGCAATTGTATCCAGGGTATAGCGGGAAGGGGTCGTGGCGGTCGGAGCCAGTGTACCGTCGATGTCGGCAGCTATCGCTTTGATGTTTTCAAACATACAGGAACATTATAACATTGCAGATAGTATAATTTAGGTATGAAGAAGATCAATATAGGTATAATCGGTTCCGGTTTCATCGTCCCGGTCTTTATCAGTGTTTCGAAAATGTATAAGGACTATCATCTGCGGGCGATCTGGGGTCGGCATGAAGAAAAACTTTTGAATTTCAAGGACGAGGTGGACTACATAACGACGGATCTGGAAAGGATCTTGAGCGATGAAGAGATCGATGTCATCTATGTAGCTCTTCCCAATGCCTTGCATTACACGTATGCGATGAAGGCTTTGAAACATGGCAAGCACGTCATTCTGGAAAAGCCTTTTACGGTCTCCTACAAGGCGGCCAAAAAGCTCATTGACTACGCACACAAACATGAGCTGATCATCTTTGAGGCGATCGTGACGGCCCATAATCCCAATTATCTCAAGGCCAGGAAGGCCAAGGATGAACTGGGTGAGATCAGAATGGTGACGGCCAACTTCTCGCAATATTCAAGGCGTTATGACCGCTTTAAAGAGGGCATCATCCTACCGGCTTTCGATAAGAAGCAGGCCGGAGGATCATTGCTTGATCTCAATGTCTACAACATCCACTATGTGACGGGTATCTTTGGATCACCTAAGAAGGTCGTCTACCATGCCAACATCGAAAAGGGTGTGGATACTTCCGGTGTGCTGATCATGGATTATGGAACTTTCAAGGCGACCTGCATTGCAGCCAAGGATTGCCGAGCGGAGTGCTTTGCCCTGATCGAAGGCGACAAGGGTTACCTTAGAAACAATTCGACCTGTTCCAGATGCAACGACTTCACATTAAAACTCAATAATGGCAAAGAGAAACATTTCGGCCAGGAAGAAAAGGGTGAGTTCGACAGCTGGAAATATGAGATGAAGGAGTTCATCAGGCTCTATCGCAAAAAGGATCTTGAAAAGGCTTATGAATACAACAAACAGACGCTGATCGTGGCCAAGGTTTTGGAAGAGGCGATCGCTTCAGCGGGTCTAAATTACAAGGAGGTGGATCTATGATCAATGTAGGTATCATCGGTTCGGGTTTCATCGTACCGATCTTCATTGAGACGACTAAACTGGTCAAGGGTTTTAAATATGTGGGTATCGCTTCACCCCAGGAGGAACAGCTCAAGGCTTTAAAAGAGAAGTATGACATTGGCTACTATTCCTTGAACAACGACGATGTCTTGAGCGATCCCAAGATCGATGTCATCTATGTGGGTGTGCCTAACGGCTTGCATTATCAGATCGCGAAAAAAGCTCTGGAAAATGGCAAGCATGTCATCCTGGAGAAGCCTTTCGTATCATCTTATGCACAGGCCAAAAAACTTATCAATCTTGCCCAAAGCAAGGATCTGATCATCTTCGATGCGGTGACGATGTTGCATATGCCTAACTATGAAAAGATGAGAGGATTACTGTCTCAACTTGGCGAGATCAAGATGATCGATATCAACTTCTCGCAATACTCTTCCCGCTATGACAAGTTCAAGAAGGGGATCATCCTGCCGGCTTTCGATAAGAAACTGGCGGGTGGAGCTTTGATGGATCTGGGCATCTACAATATCAATTTCGTGACCGGCTTATTTGGGGAACCTAAGAAAGTGAACTATTATCCCAATATGCTTAAGGGGGTGGACACTTCGGGTGTGCTGGTCCTGGATTACGGCAAGTTCAAGGTCAATGCAGTCTGTGCCAAGGACTGTAGAGCTCCGTTACTTGTCTGCATACAGGGCGATAAAGGCTATCTCAGAAGCGATGATGCTTCATCGGTCATCGCGAAGTTCATCCATGCGGACAATACCGGCAAGGTGAAACAATACGCTTTGAATAAGCATCCCGAGATCCCGCACTATCATGAGTATGTGGTCTTCAAGAAAATGTTCAATGATAAGGATCTGGAAAAGGCGAAGAAGTTCAATGAACAGACCCTGTTAAGTATCAAGGTCCTGGATAAGGCTTTGAAGTCTGCCGCTATCTCATTCAAGTAAATCAGAGGCTTAAAGGCCTCTTTTTTAATATTTTTTTATGATTTTATGAAAGTGAGAAATAGCCTTTGTTTACGGGCTTTTAGGCTTTAATTTATGTGAAAATTGTGTGAAAGACCTCTTAACAGACGTCATACAAGGTGATATAATGAAAACGCTTGCAGAAGCATTTAGAAAAGAGGATAAATATAATGAAAAAACTTCTTATGATAATGCTGACTTTTGCGTTGGCATTAACTGCTCTTGTCGGCTGCGGCTCCTCCAACAAAGAAGAGACTCCGGCGGCTGACAACCTTTCTGATGTTCAGAAGATCATCGCCGAAGCTGAGACCATGACCCTGGAAGAACTGGCTGCAAAGGCCATCGAAGAATCCAACGGCAAGACTTTCTATGGCGTCGGTAACTCTTCACGTGGCAAGAGTGCATTGCCTCTGTTCATCGAGTATCTGCAGAGCATCGATTCCAGCTACAAGCTCGATTTCGAATGGCAGCAGCCGAAGAACAACAAGATCTTCGATCAGCTGACCGCTGACGGCTTAAAGGATGTCGGTACCTTCGCCATGACTCTGATCCAGGATGGTAACCAGATCGAGTCCAAGATGGTCCAGACCGGCGTTCTGGATACCTTCATTCCTAAAGAGTGGGCTGAGGCCAACGGTACGACGGCTGATGCTTATGAAGGTTATCTGCCTTTACAGACTTTAAACAAGATCTTCGAATTCAACTGTGTCAATCCGGACAAGACCTATGACAACTGCTGGGACTTCGTTGCCGAGGGTGAACATGGTCTGTTCATGGACATCGACTCCGAGATCGTCGGCAAGAACTTCTTATACATGCTGACAAAGGACGAGTATGCGACTTATCTGAAAGACGCTTATGACAAGCTTCCGGCTAACGAGCAGGCTTACTTCCAGCCGACTGTCGATGCTTTGGCAAAGGATGCCGAAGAACTCGGTTTAGGCGAAAACGGCAAATATGCTCTGGCTTGGATCAAGCTGTGGGTCAACAGCTACAACGCTGTTACCGATGATGGCCCGATCTGCAACACGCTGGTCGATGCTTCCGCCGTTGATAAGTTCGGTCTGCTGGTCTATTCAAAGGTCCGTTCCGTTGAAGAGACTGATACCGTTTCCGTCAACAACATCAAGGTCGCTGCTTATCAGCCTGGTTACGAGGGTATCGGCGGTTACGCTTATTGCCACTACCTCTTCGTCACCGACAACTCACCGCTTCCTTGGACAGCCTGTGCCTTTATCGCTTACATGACTGAGACCGTCGAAGGTTTCTCAGCTTGGGGCAAGGACCTGGGCGGTTATTCTTCCAACCCGGTAGTTGCGGAAGGTACTGAAGCGACATATCACCACTCCGAAGGCTTATCCGCAAAAGTTGCCTGCGAGACGACAATGGATAAGGGTTATGACTGGTGGGTCAACGACGGCAAGCTCGTCGTTGAGGATCCGGTATACTGCGCTTCCGTAGCATTCACGGTCGGTTCATGGATCGAGATGCTCGACAAGTATACTCCGGAATAAAGATTATCTGATAAATCATTTATAGATAATTAATTGCGATAGTGCCTTTGTAGTATTATCTACGAAGGCACTTTCTTCTAGAAGAGGTAATTTATGTCAAAATCAGTGAAAATCAGAATCAACAGCATAAAGACCTATCTCAGCAAGCCTCAAAACATCATTCTGATCCTGACGGGCATCCTGGTAACGTTCACGACGATCGCGCCGATCTATGCCATCATCAAAGATACGATGACCATCCATCCGGGCACGATCGACCAGTATCTTTCGGGCAAGGCTTCAGGCTTTACCCTGGAGAACTACAAGGACTTATTTACCAGCAGACTGGCCAAGACCAATCTGTGGACGCCATTACTTAATACGACGATCCTGGCTATCGGTTCCTGCACCTTTGCCATCCTGTTTGGCGGTATCTTTGCCTACCTGATCACCAGGACCAACATGGCGTTCAAGAAATACCTGAGTTCGATCTTTATCTTCCCGTATATCATGCCCCAGTGGACCCTGGCTGTCGTATGGCAGAACCTGTTCAACTCCAATGCCGTAACGGGTACTTCCAACGGTCTGCTGGCATCGCTGTTTGGCATACAGATGCCGGCCTGGTGGTGTGTGGGTCTGTTCCCCTGTATCATCGTGCTGGGCATGCACTATGCGCCATTCGCCTACATCCTGATCGGCGGCATCTTCAAGAATATGGATGCCAACCTGGAAGAGGCGGCGACGATCCTGGATACGCCGCGCTGGAAGATCTTTACCAGAGTCACCATTCCGATGGTGAAACCGGCCATTCTTTCGACGATCCTGCTGGTCGCGGGTTCAACGATCGGTTCCTATCCGGTCCCGCACTATCTGGGTCTGACGACTTTGGCTACCAAGTACGTTTCGATGAACGACAAGTACACAGGCGAGGCTTCCATCATCGCCATCATCATGATGCTGTTCGGTGTGGCGATCATGTATCTCAACCAGCGTTCTCTGCATTCCCGCAAGTCCTATACGACAGTCACCGGCAAGTCCGGCCAGATCACCAAGGTCAACCTGGGAAACAGCGGCCGCTACATCATCGCCGCGGTGTTCGTGGTGATCACGTTCTTCACGTCGATCTTCCCGATCATCTCGTTTGCCTTCGAGACCTTCCTGCCCAACCCGGGCGACTATTCCTTCCTTTATACCGGTAACACCAAGAACCTGACGACCAAGTGGTGGGTCACCAATGAAAACGTCACGGAAAACGGCATGTACGGTCAGATGGGTATCCTTCATAACAAGACGATCTGGCACGCCTTTGCCGGCACGATCCTGGTAGCCGTCATCTGCTGTCTGACAGCCGGTGTCATCGGTACACTGATCGGCTATGCCGTCTCCAAGAACAGACACGGCAAGCTGGCTTCCTATGTCAACTCGATGGCCTTCTTACCGTATCTGATGCCTTCCGTGGCGGTCGGTGCGGCTTACTTCATCCTGTTCTCATCAGGAAAGGTCAATCTCTTCAATACCTATACGGCTCTGGTCATCGTAGGTACGGTCAAGTACATCCCGTTTGCCTCGCGCAGCTCCTTAAACTCGATGCTGCAGCTGTCCAACGAGATCGAAGAGTCGGCGATCATCCAGGATGTGCCCTGGATCAAGCGCATGACCAGGATCATCATTCCGATCCAGAAGTCTTCGATCGTATCCGGCTTCTTATTGCCGTTTATGACCTGCTTAAGAGAACTTTCACTGTTCATGCTGCTGTGCGTACAGGGCTTCATCCTGTCCACGACACTGGACTATTTCGATGAGATGGGCTTGTATGCTTTCTCAAGCGGTATCAACCTGATCCTGATCGTGACGATCCTGATCTCGAACTTTGCGGTGAACAAGATCACCGGTGCAAGCCTGGATGAAGGTATAGGAGGATAAACAAATGCCAAAAATCACTTTGGAACACGTAACGAAACGTTACGATAGATTCTATGCTGTCGATGATCTCAATCTGGAGATCGCTGACAACGCTTTCGTCACCTTGCTTGGTCCTTCGGGCTGCGGCAAGACGACGACTTTGAGAATGATCGCAGGTCTGGAAACTCCGACCAACGGCAAGATCACGATCGGCGATCGAGTTGTCTTCGATTCGGCCGAAGGTATCAATATCCCTGCCAACAAGCGTAAGGTCGGCTTCCTGTTCCAGAACTACGCTTTGTGGCCGAATATGACGGTCTATGAAAACATTTCTTTCGGTCTGACCAACGTCAAGGAAGCTTTGCCGGTCGTCAACTTTGAGGCCAGGACAGCTTCGCAACTGTTGAAAGCGTTAAAGAGACCAAAGGATGTCGCCAAGACGGTCAACGAGTGCTATGACAAGAAGGGCAAACTCGATGAAAACAAGGCGATGATCAAACTGATCGACGCTTATGAGATATCCCAGTTCACGGCCAAGAAGCTGCTGGGCTATGGCTTGCATAAGGCCAGCGATGTGGAAGCGGAAGCAGCCAAGTATGTCAAAGAACTGGAAGCTGTCGTAGAAAAGGCTGAAGGCGAAGGCTACAGCGCTAAAGACAATTTCGTCAAGATGGCCAACGGTGAACCGGTGACGGAAGTCAGAAAGCTCACTAAGGAAGAGATCGACCTTTCCGTTAGAAGAGTAGCCAGGATCACCAATATCGGCATGTTTATGGATCGTTATCCGGCGGAACTTTCCGGTGGTCAGCAGCAGCGTGTCGCAATCGCGAGAACTCTGGCGCCGGAGCCCACTGTCCTGTTCATGGATGAACCACTGTCCAACCTGGATGCCAAGCTGCGTCTGGAAATGAGATCCGAGCTGCAGCGTCTGCATCTGGAGACCGGTTCCACTTTCGTCTATGTCACGCATGACCAGATGGAAGCCATGACGCTGGCGACCAGGATCTGTCTGATCGACAACGGCGATCTGCAGCAGTATGACGCCCCGCTTGATGTCTACAACAAGCCGAACAATCTCTTTGTCGCCGACTTCGTCGGTAACCCGGCTATCAACTTCATCAACGCCAAGGGCAAACAGGTGGATGGAAACTTCGAATTTGAAGTCTTCGATGATAGAAAGCTGACCTTCGTACCGAATGAAAAACTCGATATCGAACAATGGCGTAAAGACCTGCAGGCCAGAAAAGATGAAAAGGCCAGAGAGCTCAATGAAAAAGCGGCGGAGAAGGGCTATGTTGAAAGAAACAACAAGGAGTCCAGCTTCAAGTACAATGTGCCGATGATCGTCGATGTGGAAGACTATGGCGATGAAGTCGTCTATACGGATGAGGATTATGTCATCGGTATCAGACCTGAATTCGTCGAGATCTCCGAGGATGCGAAGTTTGAAGGCGAAGTCTATTCTTCAATGCCTACCGGTATGGAAACGACCGTCAGGATCGCTGTCGGAAACTATCTGCTGACCGGCGTCATGTTTGGCGGTGTCGTCTATAAATTGGGCGACAAAGTCAAGGTCGGTTTCAAGGGCAACAACGCCATCCTGTTCGACCGCAAGTCGGGCGAGATCGTAGCTCTGGGCAGTCTTAAAGCTTAATCACAATTAAAAAGCTTCGTTGATGTATTTATACAAACGAAGCTTTTCTTATGCTTAAATAGGTGCCTAATTCCTAATAATTGTTTTTAAGTTTCAGGATCAAAGAGATGATCGTGATAATAGCACCTAACAAGGCGGCAGCACCGACCAGGTAGGAACCGTAGAGATTGATGCCCTGATAGCCGGATACATTGGCGTAGATCGGCATCAGGATGCTTAGTGCTATAAGCAAGCAGATCAGGATGACAAGCCTGGTGACGGAATAGCCTCTGGCCAGATACAAGAAGATACTTTCTTTTTTGACCGGTTTCCAGTTTTTGGCTTCCGGCAGTTTGTAGAAAAACATGAAGCGGAAGGCCAAAGCACCAAGCAGATAGGCGAGGGCGAAGACGATGGCTGTAACTAAATAATTAAGGTTGAACAGGGACATTGCCCCGAAAGCTACGATGATGCTTAAAGGAAAGATCGTCGTATATAAACTGTAGGTCTTGACATCCGAAGAAGTCAGGATGTAACCTTTGCGGCTGAAAATATCGTAAAAGATCGTTCCCTGTTTAGGGTCCTGATAGATGAAGATCCCGGCCAGGTCTCTTGCCTTGATGATTCTTCTGTTTGGCATGCTGCTTACCTCTTTCTATTTAATTATACTGATTTTTCGTTGTGCTATCATAATAAGTAAGGGAGATGTACAAAAATGATAATTCAGTCTACAAGAGTGTATATCGCTTCGTCTTTGATCCCTGCGCAGATCGAGATCGAAGACGGACTTATCAAAGCTGTTTATAATTACGGGGAAAAACCTGTCGATGAAGACTATGGGGATCGTAGGATCGTTCCGGGTTTCTATGATGTCCATACCCACGGCTATCACGGCTATGATGCCACAGCCGGGGGCAAGGATGGTCTCAAGGCCTGGCTGAAAGACCTGCCGAAAGAGGGCGTCTGCGGTATCTGTCCGACGACTTTGACGCAGGGTCATGATACCTTGAAGAAAGCGGTGGCTGAGATCGCGGAAGTCAAAAAGGAAGATCCTGAAGGAGCGACTATTTTGGGTATCCACTTTGAAGGGCCTTATCTCGATGTCAAATACAAGGGTGCACAGCCCGAAGAATACATCGTCAAAGGCACGATCGAGGAATTCAAAGAGTATCAGGAAGCCTGCGACAATCTGATAAAGATCATCACGATGGCACCTGAACACGACGATGATTTTAAGCTGATCAGATATTGTGCGGAAAACGGCGTTTGCGTTTCGATAGGCCATACCGATACCAGTTACGAGACGGCTATCATGGCTTTAGCTAATGGTGCCAAAGGCTTTACCCATACCTATAACGGCATGACGGGTTTAGGACATAGAGAAAATGGTGCCGTCGGTGCAGCTTTCAGAAGCCATGACACCTATGCGGAATGCATCTGTGATGGCAACCATTCGACATTAGCGGCTTTGAATATCTTTTTCAGAGAGAAGCAGGGTTATGGCGTGATGATCACCGATTCGCTCATGTGCAAGGGTTATCCGGTAGGTTCCGTCTTTGATTTTGGCGGACAGGATGTTGAGATCTATCCTGATGGTTCGGCCCATATTACGACCGGCAGAAAACAGCTGGCCGGTTCGACCTTGAAGGTCAACGAAGGCTTGAAGATCCTGGTTGAAAAGGCTTTGGTACCTTTTGAGATCGCTTTGGATGCCTGCACGATCAATCCGATGCGCTACCTGGGCATGGGTGAACATAAAGGCCGTATCAAAGCATGTTACGATGCAGATATCGTCGTATTGAATGATGACTATTCCGTTGAGCAGACTTACTGTCTGGGCAAGAAACAGCTTTAAAAATGACGAAACTGTTTAAGATCATTATATTGATACTGGTGCTATGCTGCAGCGTGTCGCTAAGTGCCTGCCAAAAGGATGAGAAGCCGGTAACAGGTTCTGATAACGAGGGAGATGGAGTGATGACGACGAATAAGGAACTGACGATCGAAGATCTCAAGGCAATGGATCCCCAATATGAGAAACTATGTAGTGTCAATTACTATCATGGCGGAGGCATGGAAGGTTCCGACCATCATCGTGAACTTAAGAAGAATGATGATGGCAGTCTTACTTATACGGTAACCAATCGCAATTTTGTCGGTGCCATTGGTGTCTGTAAGGTCTATGAAATCAAAGACCAGGATCTGTTTGATACTCTTGAAGCATATGTAAAGGAATATAATCTTTCCGTTTGGGACAAACTGCCGGAAGAGGAATTCTTTGCCCTGGATGCCCCAAGCACCTCTTTGACACTGGGTTTCAAGCCGGAAGGAAAAAAGTATCTGCAAACCATGACGATCAGCTACGACCGCCAGTTCCCGGAAGGAGGATATGAGGTCCTAAACAATTTCCTGAAGATCATCGCTGAACAAGCGGGAGATCTTAAGGATCTTTACTACAACGATAGAGGAGAATATGATTTCCGGATCGGGAAAGATATTGAAAATACCGATGAAGAGATCGGACTTGTTCTGCAGGACTACTGGCGCAATGAAGAAATGAGTGTTGAGGCAAACGATTATGAAAAGACCCTTTCTATTTTCATAAATCAGGAAGAAGAGGTCTATAAGCTGAAGAAAACCGTCCACGAAACGCTGGATGATCATAATTCTTCCTGGTATCGAATCTATGTTTCAACAGAAAACGAAGATAAGCTGTACTATGTGACTTTGGATGATGACGTGCTGATCCTAAAAGACGAACAAACCGTCGAACATCTGTGTGAAAGATACTGATCAATCAATACAACAAACCGAAAGCTCCTATCAAAACAGGAGCTTTTTTAATAGCAAACCATGATTGTTCTAAGAAAGGTCGATAAACCATATATCGATGTTTAGGTCTTTTTTAATTATTCAAATAATGAAAAATCGAAAAAATTGAAATAAAATGAAGGAATTTTCTTTTTTTCAACAAATAATGAAGTAGAAAGGTATTTTGTCAAACGAGAAGAAGTCGGAAAGATAGCTTTGCCTTATGGCAAGATATTATCGATATTGAAAAATAATTAGGAAATAATTATAATATAAGTACAAGACAAAGAAATGATATAAGATTTGAATGGGATGATAATAAGAACAGATCAAATCAGAAAAAACACAAGGTTGCTTTTGAAGAAGTCGTTTCTGCATTTATGGATGATGATGGCCTTATCATTCCTGATCCTGACCATTCTGATTATGAAGAAAGATTTGTACTAGTCGGTGCAAGTAGAAAGGCAAAAATTTTCACGATTGTATTTTGTCTTAGAAAATCAGAAACAGTGATAAGGATAATATCTGCTCGCAAAGCAACAGAAAACGAAAGAAGAAAGTACTTTCAAAGAAAGGGAAAACAGTATGAGAGATGAGTACGATTTCAGTAAAGCAGTTAAGAATCCTTATGCCAAAAGGCTGAAGAAACAGGTCACGATCAATATCGATGCCGATGTCATAGATTATTTCAAGAAACAATCAAGTGAATCGGGTATTCCTTATCAGACACTGATGAATCTTTATCTTGTCGAATGTATGAAGGAAGGCAAGAAACTTAATCTGAAATGGGAATGAATCACGGCAAAATAATCACACAATAAAAGCCTCGCAATTGAGGCTTTTACTATATCTGCTAGTTTAGATGTGTTTATTTCTTCCTGTTTTTGAACCATCTGTACAGACGATATGCCACATAGCCAAGAGCTATAAACAGAATGATAGTCCAGATGTTGTAGGTTACATCGATGATGAAGTCTTCGATCCCGGAGATGAAGTTCTTGAAACCGTTGGTGAAAGAACGGGCCAGACGGCTGAAGAAGCTGGTCGATACCGGGGTGTAGACTTTGGTTTCGGAGACGCTGAGATTGAGAGTCGAATAGGATACCAGCAGATCGTAGTTCTTGATCTGAGCTTCGTAGTATTCGATCTCATAGCGGATGTTGGAAAGTCTTTCTTCCACACTCATCAGATCTTCGATCGTTTCGGCTTTGTCGTAGAATTCCAGGACTTTGGCTTCCTGAGCTTTTAAGGAAGTCAGACGAGCCTCAATGTCCGTATAGGTGTCAGTGATGTCTTTGGTTTCTTCCGCGTAGTAGGTGGCATTGCCTGAAGTTTTGATCTCTTCCAGGAACTGGCTATAGCGATCGGCAGGGATCCTGATCGTAGCTTCGTAGTAGCGGCTGTTATTTCCGCGATTGCTGGTGGAGGACCTCTGAACATAACCACCGTACTTGCTTATGGCCGGTAAGAGCTTTTCGAGATATTCATCCAGTTCCGTGGTCTCGACGTTCATACTGGCGGTCAGGATGAGTTTCTTGTTCTGCCTGAGACTTCCGTCATCTCTTTCCGCTTCATTGACGGTTTCTTCGGCGTAGCCGTATTCTTCATCGCTGGCGTAATAGGGCTGTTCAGCCATGGCTGGAGCATCATCATATGTCACATAGTAGGATCCCCCGGCGTTGTAGGAAGAGGCTTCCTTGGCCTCGTTGGCGCTATCGTATTTCGAATAGCTGTGGAAGACATTGGGAATGATATTGATGGCTAACAATATGGCTACGGCTGCCGTGGCCAGCTTACCGACAAGACTCCAGGAGAAAGAGAAATTGAATTTCTTTTTAAGTTTGCTGTGAGCTTCTTCGATATATTTGTCATCGATCATACCGATGGCGTCGATCAGTTTGTTGCTTTTCATGATAATACTCCTTCCTTGACCAGATATTCTTTCAGTTTGTCCCTGGTCCTTTTCAACATCATCTTGGTCTTACTGGGGGTGAAGCCGAATCTTTTGGCGATGTCTTCGATCGAATCGAAGTACCAGTAACGACAGACGAAGACTTTCCGATCAGCCTCTTTTAGAGTCGCAAGAAACTCGTCTATCGTTTCAGCCAGCAGTTTTTCTTCCAGACTTTCCTTAAAGGATTCATCACCGATACAGCCGTCCAGCTCGTCCAAAGAAAGGGTCACCTCACCGCCGCCGCGTTTTTCGGCCGTCAGCATCCGCCATTTGTTCAAAGACAGACGGCGGCAGATCTTGCCAATAAAGGTGGCCAGATTGAGCGGATGGTGGGGAGGTATCGCATTCCAGGTCGCCAGATAAGTGTCACTTAAGGCTTCTTCGCAGTCCTGCTGGTTGTGTAGAATAGCCCGGGAAATTGAAAAACAGTAGTTGTCATACTTCTTTTTCGTTTCGGTAATGGCCTGTTCATCACGGGACCAGTAGAGTTCTACGATCTTTTGATCTTCCATCATTTTTCCTCCCTTCATCTATCTTCTGGCAATTCAATATCAGTTGGTCACATTTTTCGCTAAAGAATCCAGATAATCGAGATACAGGTATTCATGAAAAATGTATTTGACCTGGGCATAGCCGTTTTCAATCAGCTTGGCCTGCATAAGCTCGCCATCGACCCAGACCCAGGCCAGCAGGCGTTCGTATTTGTCGTATCTTTCCGATTGGGGATCGAGTTCCAGCACAATGTTTGAAGCTTTTTCCAAAGTGTTGTCCGTATATCTTTTGGCTTCATCGTACCCCTCTTCACCAAGCTCCGGGGTATCGACGGCCAGAAAGCGACAGATCACCTCTGTACCATCATCCAAAAGGAAGACCGCCGTATCGCCATCGTGGATGTAGCGGTAGACGGCATTGTGTTTTTCGGTATAGACGGTCGGTTCGATCGCATAGGTCGGTTTTTTCACCATGGCGTAAATGGCATAACCGACGATCAAAAGAGCGATCGCTATGAAGATCGCGTTCTTGGTTTTGCGGCTGATCCTGAATCTTTTCTTTTTGGCCATGTTTAGTTTTGTCAGATTGTCAAAAAAGCTTTACTTTCGTTTCCGATTGTTGCTTGAATGACCATGATTTCATTATACATTATGTTAAGATTTAGGTATGATAAAGGGCGCACTGTTTGACATCGATGATACACTTTATTCCCATGAACTGGATAGAGTTCCCAAGGCAACTTTAAAGGCTTTGGATAAGCTTAGAGCCAAGGGTATCAGGATCGGTATCTGTACCAGTCGGATCGCCGCAGAGATGGCGGATCTGCCGGAAGAACTGCTTAGCCGTCTTGACTGTCAGATCCTGGGCACCGGAGCGACGACGGTCGTGGAAGGGAAGTATTTCAAGAGCTATTCCATCGCGATGGAAGATGCGAAAAGATATACCGACTATTTCAATGAACATCAGATCTCCTATCACTATACAGATATCAACGGCGATGTCTACTACTGGGGCGATCTGGATGAGGTCAATAACGGCCACTGGCTGCGTTCGGCCAAGGGCAATGTAAAATTCAAGATCTATGAGGATGAGGAAGTCACCAATCTTTTCTATTATCACGCAAAAGATGAAGAGGTCAAAGAAATCGCTAAGATAAATCCGGAAGCTCTGATCTCCCGCTGGGGCAATTCCGGCAATATCTGTACACCTTTAGTCGACAAGAGTTTCGGCCTGCTGAAGTTCTGTCAGGTTTTTTCCTTTACGACTGATGAAGTGGTAGCGGCGGGTGACGGGGGCAACGACGATGTGATGCTGGCGATGGCGGGTATCGGTATCGCCGTAGATGATGCCAAAGAAAACACCAAGGCAGCTGCCGACTATATCTGTAAGCGATCGATCGAAGACGGTGGTCTTTACGAGGCTCTAGTGGAATTGGGCGTCATCGAAGAAGATGAGTACGAGATGGAAATGTTTGTCTTTGACAACGATTCGACTCTATTCGACCATACCAGAGGCTATATCAGCGATAAGAGCCTTGAGGCTTTACATAAACTAAAGGATCAGGGCAAGAAACTGGTTTTGAATACATCCCGTTCGCCCGCTGAATGTAGGAACATTCCTAACGAAGTTATGGAGATGATGGATGCGATAATCCTGCTTAATGGAGCTTATATCATTTATCCAAGTGAAGTTACAGAGCGCACCATTCCAAAAGAAGATGTCGATAAGATCATCTCTTTCTTGGATGCGAAGGGTATCACCTATCGCTATTGCGACAGACAGGGAAGAAGCTATCTCAATCGGGATGATGAAAGAAAAGCGATCTTCAGAAGACTCTACGACATGGAACCGGAAATCAAGGCCTATGAGGGTGAAGAGGTTTTGGGTATCCTTTATTACGCTGAAGATGAGTTAAGAAAAGAGGTCATGTCTGTAGCGGCAAATGAAGAAAACTGTTATCTCAAGATCGCCGGCGAGATCGCTCCCAAGGGTCTGAACAAGGGAACGGCGATGTTGCAGGTAGCGGAGTACTTTGGAATAGAGAAAGATAAGGTCTGCGCTTTTGGCGATGGAGGCAATGATGTGAAGATGTTGGAGATGGCTGGCCTTTCCGTTGCGATGGGTAACGGTTCTAAAGAATGCAAGCTGGCGGCCGATCGAATAACGGATAATGTCAGTGATGAAGGGGTCTATAAGGAATTGCTGCGTTTAGGATTCATACAGGAGTGATCATGGAAACATATTATGTAGAACTGACGGGTGTTGGTGAATCACATTTAAACAAGGAAGAGATCGATACCGAGAATCTTGCGGATAATGAAGCTGTGATCAAGACCGAATATTCGATGATCTCGGCGGGAACGGAACTTTCCCGGGCCTTCGCTTTGAAGAAGGGCTTTTCTTATCCGGTCAGACCCGGCTACTGCATGGCAGGAAGGATCCTGGCCAAAGGCAAGGATATCAAGGCGGAAGTCGGTGAGCGGGTCTTTTTCAATGCCCCGCATGCCTCCCTTGTCAGATGGAAGGCTTCCGATAAAGTCCAGGGGGCACAGATCATGAAGATTCCGGAAGATATCGACCCGATTGAGGCTACGGCTTTGAATCTTATGCTGGTGGCGATACAAGGGGTCAATCTCAGTGAAGTGAAACTGGGATATAGAGTCGGTGTGCTGGGTTTAGGCAATATCGGGATATTGACAGCATTGCTATATCAGAAACTGGGTTGCGAGGTTATCGGTTTTGATCCGCTGGCTCACAGGTGTCAGATCGCCGAAAGCATGGGTCTAAGGCACAGCTGCTTTGATAACTATGAAGATAAAGTCAAAGAACTTAGTGAAGGACAGGGCCTGGATATCGCCGTGGATGTGACCGGCCTATCGCAGGTCATAAGTCAGTGTTTCGAGCTGGTCAGAAAGGGCGGTCAGGTATTGCTGCTGGGTTCACCAAGAACGACATACGAGGCTGATCTGACAAGCGTCTTTTCCAAGATCCACATGAAGGATCTGAAAGTTAAAGGTGCTTTCAATCAGACGATACCGGTTTATCCGGTCGATGGAAGTATTGATTGTCTGGAGAGGAATCTTTCTATTGCCTGTAAGCTGATCATGGATAAGGATATCGATATAAGTAAGCTTATAAGCAAAGTCATCGATCCTAAAGACTGCAAACAGGCCTACTACGATCTGATGTACAACAAGGATCGATACAACTGTATCGTTTATGACTGGAGGAATTACTGATGGAACTCTGGGATCTCTATGATCTTGACCGTCATAAGACAAATCAGACAATGATCAGAGGCGACAGACAGCCGGAAGGCTTCTATCGCATCATCGTGCATATCTGTATCTTTAATTCGGATGGCAAGATGCTGATACAGCAGCGTCAGCCTTTTAAGGACGGCTGGTCCAATATGTGGGATATCACGGTCGGCGGTTCGGCGGTGTCCGGGGATGATTCCAGATCGGCAGCTCATCGGGAATTACTGGAGGAACTTGGTATCGACTATGATTTCAGCGGTATGCGTCCGGCGCTGACGGTAAACTTTAAGGCCGGTTTCGATGACATGTATGTCATCAATAAGGATCTCGATCTCGATGATCTGAAGCTGCAGTATGAAGAAGTTCAGGCGGTCAAATGGGCAAACAAGGATGAGATACTGAAAATGATCGATGAAGACAGCTTCATTCCTTATCACAAGGCTTTGATCGAACTGTTATTTTTCATGAGAGATCATGAAGGAGCACATACACATACTGACGCTGTAAAATAAGGACGAAAGATATGAAGGCTTGGGAAAGATATTTCAAAGAGATCGATCAGATCACTGATAAGATCAAAAAGACGCAAGGTGACAGGATCATGGAAGCAGCCAGGATCCTGGCGGATACGACGAAGAATGACGGTATCATTTACGGTTTCGGTACGGGTCATTCCCATCTGGTGGCTGATGATGCTTTTTGGCGGGCGGCTACGCCGGCCAATTACTGCGCCTTGCTGGAACCGAGTGCCTCAGGCAATCAGGAGATCACCAAGTCCTACTACGTAGAGAACACCTATGGCATCGGCAAGCTGATCGTGGATTATCATCGGATCACGCCGAATGACTGTATGATCATCATCTCCAACAGCGGCAACAATATCGCTCCGGTGGATGCAGCCTTAAGAGCCAAAGAAAAAGGCATCAAAGTGATCGCGATCACGGCGGTGGAATATTCCGATTTTCTCACCTGCAAGCACAAGGATGGCGTCAAGCTCAAAGATGTAGCCGATGTCGTATTGGACAACTGTTCTTTGATCGGCGATGCGGCAGTGGATATTGAGGGTTTTGAAATGAAGGTCGGTTCGACTTCAACGATCCCCAATATCTATCTGCAGAATGCGATATTGACCCAAATGGTCGAACTGCTGGTGGAAGAAGGCTTTAAGCCCGATGTTTACTATAACGGCCATATGGCTTTCATGGATGAAAACTGTGCCGATCATAACGATAAGCTGGTAGATAAGTACTTTTACAGGATAAGGAATCTCTAATGGCGAAAACGAAAAATGTGACGATGACGGATGGCGATATCAGACGGCTGATACTGCAATTCAGCTGGCCGGTCTTTGTGGCGGCTATCTTTAATGAGCTTTACAACGTGACCAATTCGATGATCGTCGGCAACTACGTTTCCCTTAAAGCCTTAAGTGCGGTCAGTGCCTGTACCTGGATCTGCAACATCTTCAATCACACTTTCTATGGTTTAGGCATGGGAGCGGGTATCCTGATGGGTGGTTATATCGGGGCCAACGACCATGAAAAACTCAAAAGAGCTCTGGATTCTTCGCTGGTCTTTGCGGTCATAGGTGGCATCATCATCACGATCGTGGCGGAACTGTGTCTGCCTTTACTGATAAGGCTGTGCAATATCGGCCCGGATATCTATGCGGATGCCAGTGCATATCTTAGAGTCTATATTCTGGGTTCCTGCGCCGTTCTGGTCTCGCAGATGTCTTTCTTTATTCTCAGAAGTTTCGGCGATACCAGACATCAGCTGTATTTTTCGATCATCACTTCGATCGTCAATCTGATCTTAGGCCTGCTGTTTGTCAGAGTGTTTAATATGAATGTGGTAGGTACAGCTTTGGCGACGATCATCTCGCAGTTTCTGATGGATGTTTTGACACTCAGACTGGTCTTGAATTATGATGGCATCGACTTCGATATTCACAATCTGGATTTCTCTTTCCATGTCATCGTCGACATCTGCCGATTAGGTATTCCGGCGGGCATTCAGAATATGCTGATAGCCTTCTCTTCGATGCTGGTACAGTCCTATGTCAATCTGTTTCCCAATGAGGTCATCGCCGGTATCGGTGTAGCCGAAAAGATCAACAGCTGGGCTCAGATGGTCTCACATGCCATTTCGGCAGCCACGATGTCCCTGGTTGCTCAGAATATCGGCGCCGGTAAAATGGAAAGAGCCAAGGAATCCGTCAAACAATGCGCCATCATTTCCAGTATCGGTACTTTGATCATGATCGTGATCATCGATCTGGCGGCACCTTTCCTGGTCTCACGTTTCAATAAAGATGCCCAGGTCATCTTCTATGGCACTTCGATGATCCGCTGGGCCATCTTCGGAATGTTTTTCATCAATCTTTCGCATATCTACAACGCCGCCTGTCGGGGAGCAGGCAATGTACGGATCCCGATGATGGTCGCCATCTTCGCCCAGGTCATCTGCAAGTATCTGTTCGTCCGTTTCGGTCTGCAGTTACACTATGATGTCCATGTCCTGTATCTGGGCACGACCTTTGGCTATGTGATGGCGGGTACTTTGGCGACTTTATACTTCTATCGCTCCAAGTGGAGCAAACAGATCGGTTTACGATAAAGAAGATTTAAAAATACCAGTATCAAAAAAAAGTGATTCCTAAGGGGGATCACTTTTTATCTGATCATGTCATTTGCCGACTATGATCCGGTGCCTTTTATAGCTTTGACATAGTCGATGAAAGTCTCATCGATCGCCGGTAAAGGTTTTCCTTTAAGCCAGACGAAGAGGTAGTCGATACTGCGTTCGCTGTCTTTTATCTCTTTTGCGACGATCTGCGGGTTCAGGACATAAGATGTCTTGGGGAAGATGGAGATCCCGACATCTTTTCCGGCAAGTGCGGCGACATCGAGGTAGTTGTCCATCTTGCAGACGATCTTGGGTTCGGCATCGATCTCGCCGAACCACTTATAGATCATGTTGATGATAGCTTCCCGGCTGGGAACGATAAGCGGCTGGTCTTTAAGTTCCGAAAGGGAGATACTGTTGCCTTCTTTTTGGGCAAGAGGGTTGTTGCGGGACATAAAGGCGGTCATTTTTTCATGGCCGACGACAAAACTGTTCAAGAGCGTCTGATCGCATGGTGAGGTGATGACGGCAAGATTGATCAGGCCAGCCCGCAGTTTTTCGATCAGCTCTTCGGAATTGCCATCTTTTATAAAGAAGGTGACTCCGGGATAGCGGTCCATGAATTCGGCGATCCATGATGCTGCAATATCCGGTGCCGAACCTTCGACCAGTCCGATCGAGATGACACCGCTGATGCCGTTATTCATGGAGCGGATCTCACTGACCGTTTTGTCACTCAGGTTCAATATCTCTTTGGCGTGACGATAAAGCAGTTTGCCGGATTCGGTGAGCTGAAGGTGACGTTTTCCTCTGATGAAGAGAGTCGTATCCAGTTCCTTTTCCAGTGCTTTCATCTGGGTACTGAGGGGTGGTTGAGAGATATTGAGGCGGTTTGCGGCTTTGGTGATATTGAGTTCTTCCGCGACCGTAACAAAGTAATGCAAGGTTCTAAGATCCATTTTTTTACCTCTTTATCATATATTTTAAGTATGATAACACATATATTATATGTATTGGATTAAATCAAATCAACTTTATATAATGAAAACATGTTTTTTGGAAAGGAATGAAATTATGATAAATGTCAGCAATTTTTACGGCTGTGATGTATTCGATCTGAATACGATGAAAAGCGTCTTATCTCCTTCGACTTTCGCCAAACTTGAAAAGACGATCAGGGACGGAAGCAGACTTGATGCATCGATCGCAAACGAAGTAGCTTCCGCTATGAAGAACTGGGCGATGGAAAAAGGGGCTACCCATTATACGCACTGGTTTCAACCGATGACCGGGATCACGGCCGAGAAACATGATGGTTTCATTTCTTATGATCAGGAAGGCAATGGTCTGACGGAATTTTCCGGGAAGGCTCTCATTCAAGGGGAACCGGATGCTTCAAGTTTTCCTTCAGGTGGTCTGCGTTCGACTTTTGAAGCCAGAGGCTATACGGCGTGGGATCCGACATCCTATGCTTTCATCAAAGACAGGACCTTATGCATTCCGACCGCTTTCTGTTCCTATGGAGGTGAAGCGCTGGATAAAAAAACACCGCTTTTAAGGTCCATGGATGCTTTGAATATCCAGGCTTTGCGGATCCTGTCGCTTCTGGGCAGCGAGGCAAAGAAAGTTACACCGATGGTAGGACCGGAGCAGGAATATTTTCTGATCGATAAAGACCTGTATTCAAAACGGAAAGATCTTGTCTATACCGGAAGGACCTTATTCGGAGCCCTTCCGCCGAAAGGACAGGAAATGGAGGATCATTACTTCGGAGCGATAAAACCGCGGATCCAGAATTTCATGAACGATCTCAATGAGAGTCTGTGGAGACTGGGCATTCCGGCCAAGACTGAACATAACGAGGTGGCACCTGCTCAGCATGAGTTGGCACCCGTCTATGAAAGCGGCAATATTGCGACCGATCACAATCAGCTGACGATGGAGATCATGCAGAAAGTGGCTGAAAAACATGATCTGGTCTGTCTCTTTCATGAAAAACCTTTTGATGGGGTCAATGGTTCGGGTAAACACAACAACTGGTCGCTGGCCACGGATACCGGTATCAATCTTTTGTCGCCGGGAAAAACGCCGGCGGAAAACGAACAGTTCCTTCTGTTTCTGACGGCTGTTTTAAAGGCGATCGATGATTATCAGGATCTGATCCGGGTGGGTGTTGCTTCAGCGGGCAATGACCATCGTCTGGGGGCAAGTGAAGCTCCTCCGGCTATTGTTTCCGTCTATCTGGGAAGCGAACTATCACAGATCCTTGAAGCGATCAAAAGTGATTCGGTTTACGAATCGGCCGACAAGGCTTATATGAAGCTCGGAGTCTCATCTCTGCCTACTTTCCAGAAGGACAGGACGGATAGAAACCGCACTTCGCCGGTCGCTTTTACTGGCAACAAGTTTGAATTCAGGATGCTGGGTTCTTCCGATTCGATTGCCTGTCTCAATGTCATGCTTAATGCGGCCGTGGCCGATACTTTGAGGATCTTTGCCGATGAACTGGAAAAAGCGGATGATGTCAAAAAGGCGATCCACGAGCTGATCAGAAGAGAAAACAGGAAACATGAGCGGATCATTTTTAATGGCAACGGCTATGAAGACAAGTGGATAGAGGAAGCCGAAAAAAGAGGCCTCTTAAATCTGAAGACCACGCCTGACTGCATCCCTTATCTGATTGAAAAGAAGAATGTGGAAATGCTGACGAGACTGAAGATCTACAGCGAAAATGAACTAAGATCGCGTTACACGATACAGCTGGAAAACTACTGCAAGACCATTCTGATCGAGGCGAGGACGATGGTTTCCCTGACCATAAAGAGCTTCCTTCCTTCGATCGACAAATACGTTAAGGTATTGTGCGATACCATCAGAAGCAGGGAAGAACTGCTGGGTGAAAGTTCCTTTGTCTATGAGAAACAGCTCATTGTGAAATTGAGTGAACTCGATGCGAAGATGTTTGATGATGCGGCAAAGATCGAAGAACTGATCAGTGAGATCAGTCTTGATGACTTGAAGAAAGCCGCCGAACTGATCAAGACCGGTCTGATAGCGCAAATGGCACAGCTCAGGAAAGCCTGCGATGAGGCGGAAGGCTACTGTGCCAAAGAGTACTGGCCGATGCCGGATTACGGCGATCTGATGTTTTCGATAGACTGAAATCCTTTTGGTCCGATTATACAAGGAGAATAGATAGCAGATGAAAAACTGTGCGGTTGTGGGTATTAACTGGGGAGATGAAGGCAAGGGCAGAATGGTCGATCTGCTGGCAAAAGGCTACGACATCGTCGTCCGTTATCAGGGCGGGGGCAATGCGGGACATACGGTCGTGAATGAATATGGGAAGTTTTCACTGCACCTGCTGCCTTCCGGGATCTTCAACGCGGATATCGTCAATGTCCTGGGTAACGATGTGGCACTCGATCCGGAAAACCTGTGCAATGAGATCGACGATCTAAGGGCTAAAGGGATACATATCTCCCCTGAGAATCTGAAGATCTCCGATCGGGCGTCCTTACTGATGCCCTGGCACAGATTGCAGGACTGCCTGGAAGAAGAGCGGCTGAAAGACAGGAAGTACGGTTCGACCAAACAGGGTATCGCACCGTTTTATTCCGACAAATATCTGAAAAAGACGATCCAGGCCGGTGAACTGGCGCATCCGAGAAAGCTGCATGAACATCTTGAACAGCTGCTGGAATACAAGAATCTATTGCTGCAGGGGGTCTATGGGGCTGAGCCTTATACGAGGGAAATGCTTGAACAATGGCTGGAAACCTATTGTGAAAAGATTAGGCCGTACATATGTGATGTTACGGAGTATCTCGAGCAGGCGGATAAGCTGGGGAAAAAGATACTGTTTGAAGCTCAGCTGGGGGCTTTGCGGGATATCGACTTAGGCATCTATCCGTATACGACTTCATCCAATACTTTGGCTTCATATGCACCGATCGGAGCAGGATGTCCCTTTATCGGGGTCGATGAGATCATCGGGATCATGAAGGCTTATTCGACTTGTGTCGGGGAAGGACCTTTCGTGAGTGAAATGAGTGATCAGGAAGCTGAAGTGTTGCGGGAAAAGGGTGAAGAATACGGTGCCAAGACCGGAAGGCCAAGAAGGGTCGGTGCCCTTGATCTGGTGGCCAGCCGTTATGGGACCAGGATACAGAACGCTTCAAAGATCGCTTTGACCAAGCTCGATGTTTTAAGCTACCTGGATAAGATACCCGTCTGTGTCGCCTACGAATGCAATGGGACAGTAAGCAGGCACTTTCCACTGACGGACGAATTGGCTGACTGCCGGCCGGTGATCGAGTATTTCGAGGGCTGGAAGTGCGATATCTCTTCTATAAGATCGTGGGCCGATCTTCCTGAACAGGCAAAGAATTATATAAACTGCATAGAATCCTATATCGGCTGTCCGATAGCGTATATTTCGCTTGGGCCGCAGCGGGATGCCTATATCAAGAGGTGAAAAGATGAGCGATACAACAGTCTACGAAAGTCCGTTTTCAGCAAGATATGCATCCAGGCAGATGCAGTATATCTTCTCTGCGCAGAAGAAGTTTTCGACATGGAGAAAACTTTGGGTCGCTTTGGCGGAAACGGAAATGGAGCTTGGCTTGAGCAACAACGGGGAGGCTTTGATCACGCCGGAAATGATTCAGGAGATGAAAAGCCACATCGAAGATATCAACTTTGAAGACGCCGAGGAAAGAGAAAGACAGACAAGGCACGATGTGATGAGCCATGTCTATGCTTACGGTTTACAATGCCCAAAGGCAAAGGGGATCATTCATCTCGGAGCGACCAGCTGCTACGTCGGTGACAATACCGACCTGATCCTGATGAAAGAGGCTCTCTCGCTTCTGGAACGCAAGATGATAGCTCTGATCGCTTTGCTGGGTGACTTTGCGGGGCAATACAAGGATCTGTCGACGCTGGCTTTTACCCATTTTCAGCCTGCTCAGCCTACGACTGTGGGAAAAAGAGCCGTTCTTTGGATAAACGACTTCCTGATGGATTATGAGGATCTGAAATATGTCAAAGACGGTCTGAAACTTTTAGGCTGCAAGGGGGCCACGGGGACACAGGCTTCGTTTAAGGAACTGTTTGATTCTGATGAAGAGAAGATCATGAAGATCGATCCGCTGATCGCCGAAAAGATGGGCTTTGCGGACTGTTATCCGGTTTCCGGTCAGACCTATTCCCGCAAAGTCGATGTGAGAGTGTTGAATGTGCTGTCTTCCATAGCCGTCTCGGCCAGCAAAATGTCCAATGATCTCAGACTGCTTCAGCATCTTAAAGAGGTCGAAGAACCTTTCGAAAAAGATCAGATCGGTTCTTCGGCAATGCCCTATAAGCGCAATCCGATGCGCTGTGAAAGAATAGCTTCGCTTTCCCGCTATGTGATCGCAGACTCACTCAATCCGCTGATAACTTCTCTAAATCAGTGGTTTGAAAGAACTTTGGATGATTCGGCGAACCGCAGGATCGCGATCCCGGAAGCTTTTCTGGCTGTCGATGCGATCATCGATCTGTGCATCGATGTATGTGACGGTCTGGTCGTCTATAAAAAAGTCATCGAAAAACATCTAAATGAGGAATTGCCTTTCATGGCCAGTGAGAACATCTTGATGGATGCCGTCAAAAAAGGCGGCAACAGACAGGAACTTCATGAGATCATCCGGAAACTTTCCATGGAAGCCGCCAAAAAAGTAAAGCAGGAAGGACAGGAGAATCAGCTTCTGACAATGCTTTGCGAGTGTAATGAACTGGGTCTGAATGAAGAAGAAATTAGAGAAAGTCTTTCGCCGGAAAAATATACCGGTCTTTCTTCAAAGCAGGTCGAGGATTTTCTTGAAGAGTATGTTGATCCGATAAAGAAGCTGGATCGGCAGCTTCCTTCCACCAAAGAGGAGATCAAAGTTTAGTCATGGATAAGATATTGGTCTTGGATTTCGGAGGTCAGTATGATCAGCTGATCGCTAGAAGGATCCGAAATGAAAACGTCTATACGCAGATATACGATCACGATGCGATCACGCCTGATATGATCCTGGAACAGGGCTATAAGGGGATCGTTTTTACCGGGGGGCCCAACAGCGTTTATTCCGATTCTTCCATCTCTTGCAGTAAAAAGATCCTTGAACTGGGTATTCCGATATTGGGGATCTGTTACGGTCATCAGCTTCTGGCTCATCTTGAAGGCGGAAAGATCATTGCGGCAAAAGAAAGAAGCGAATACGGAAAGACGATCGTCCATATGGAAGATTCGCCGCTTTTTAAAGATGTTCCTAAGGAAAGCGTCTGCTGGATGAGCCACTCCGATCAGACGCAGATCCTTCCTGAAGGCTATCGGGCGATCGCCCATACGGATAATTGTGCGATCGCCGCCATGGAATGTCAGGAAAAGAATTTCTATGGTGTCCAGTTTCATCCGGAAGTTACCCATACACAGTATGGGACAAAGATCCTTTTCAATTTCATTTTTGAGATATGCAAGTGTGATCCGGACTGGCGGATAGAGGATTTTGCCCAAAGGCAGATCGAAAGATATAAACAGGAACTGGGTTCAGATCATGTCCTGCTGGGTCTTTCGGGCGGCGTGGATTCTTTGGTCTGTGGCATACTTCTTTCCAAAGCCATCGGCAAAAACCTGCATTGCGTGCTGGTGGATCACGGCCTGTTCAGGATGAATGAAGTTCAGGAGATAGAAAAGACGATGCGCAAGGATTTTGATATCGACCTCACTATCGTCAACGCTAAAGACAGGTTTCTTTCGCATCTGCAGGGCGTAAAGGAGCCGGAAGCGAAAAGAAAGATCATCGGTGAAGATTTCATTCGGGTGTTTGAAGAAGAGGCGAAGCGGTTGAAAGATATCAGGATCCTGGCTCAGGGTACGATCTATCCGGATGTGATCGAATCGGGAAAGGGCAGTTCAGCGACCATCAAATCGCATCACAATGTCGGCGGTCTTCCCGACAGGATGAGGTTTGAGAAGATCATCGAACCGCTCAATACCTTATTCAAGGATGAAGTGCGTAAGCTGGGTCTTCAATTGGGGATCGACAGAAAGCTCGTCTACCGTCAGCCTTTCCCGGGACCGGGTCTGTCCATACGGGTGATCGGCGAGGTCAATGAAGAAAAACTGGAAATGCTGAAAAAGGCCGATGCGATTTTTAGGGAAGAACTGGAAAAGGCGAACTTGTCTCCAATGAGCGATCAGTATTTTGCCATCCTGACAGATACCAAAAGCGTGGGTGTAAAAGGGGATGCCCGGACATACGGATTTACGGTAGCCCTAAGGGCGGTGAGAACTGATGATTTTATGACAGCCGAATGGTCACGCCTTCCTTATGAAGTTTTGGAGAAAGTATCCGGCCGCATCACCAATGAAGTCGAGGGTGTTGGCAGAGTTGTTTACGATATCACATCAAAACCGCCGGCAACGGTGGAATGGGAATAGGGGGGCAGGAGTATGAATAAGTTTATCTTTGTGACAGGCGGTGTCGTATCGGGTCTGGGCAAAGGCATTACGGCTGCTTCTTTAGGCATGCTGCTGAAGGCAAGGGGTTTTAAGGTGGCCGCCCAGAAACTCGATCCCTATATCAACGTCGACCCCGGTACCATGTCTCCCTACCAGCATGGTGAAGTCTATGTGACGGAAGATGGAGCGGAGACCGATCTTGACCTGGGTCACTATGAAAGGTTTATCGATGAAGATCTAAACAAGTATTCCAATCTGACGACCGGAAAGGTCTATTGGAACGTTCTGAACAAGGAAAGAAGAGGGGAATATCTGGGCTCGACTGTACAGGTCATTCCGCACATCACCAACGAGATAAAGACTTTCATTTATGCTTTGGGCAGGAAGACTGAAGCCGATATAGTCATCACGGAGATCGGGGGCACGATCGGGGATATCGAATCACAGCCTTTCATCGAAGCGGCGAGACAGATCTATTTGGAAGTGGGAAGGGAGAATGCCTTGTTTATCCATGTCACACTGGTACCTTTTCTGTCCGGTTCGGATGAACACAAGACCAAACCGACTCAGCATTCCGTCAAGGAGCTGCAGGGTATGGGCATCAATCCCAATATCATCGTCCTTCGCTGTGACAAGGCTTTGGAAAAGGAAGTGTTTGAAAAGATTGCCTTGTTCTGCAACGTCAGGGAAGAATGCGTCATCGAAAATCTGACACTGCCTTGTCTTTATGAAGCGCCTCTGATGCTGGAGAGATCCTCTTTTTCAAAGATCGTTACAAAGCAGCTTGGTCTAAGAGACGGGATTTGTGATCTTAGAGAATGGGAAAAGATGGTCGAGAGGATCAAATCATGTCAAAGGAAGGTGAGGATCGGACTGGTTGGCAAATATGTGGCTTTGCATGATGCCTATCTTTCCGTTGCCGAAGCACTGAAACATGCCGGCTATGAGCTCGGATACAAGGTCGAGATCATCTGGATCGATTCGGAAACCATCACTAAGGAAAACGTCAAGGGAGTCTTTGCCGATGTTCAGGGGATCATCGTTCCGGGCGGTTTTGGTCCCAGAGGGATCGAGGGTATGATCGTTTCAGCGGAATATGCCAGAGAAAATGACATCCCGTATTTCGGGATCTGTCTGGGCATGCAGATAGCGGTGATCGAATATGCCAGGAATGTCGCCATGATCGCCGATGCCAATTCGGGCGAATTCGATGAATTGTCTTCCAATAAGGTCATCGACTTCATGATCGGACAAAGCGACCGCATCAACAAGGGCGGTACTTTGAGGCTGGGTTCCTATCCCTGCCAGATCGTTCCCGGCACGCTGATGGCGGAATGCTATGGGGAAGATCAGATTTCTGAGCGTCACAGACACCGTTATGAATACAACAATGCCTATCGAACGATCCTGGAAGAAAAAGGATTGAAGATCTGCGGAATCTCCCCGGACAGACAGCTGGTCGAGGCGGTTGAGATAACAGACCATTGCTTCTTCATCGGCGTACAGTTTCATCCTGAATTCAAATCAAGACCCAATCATCCGCATCCTTTATTCAGAAAATTCGTTGAGGCATCGGGAGGAAGAGAGCTATGAAGATCGTTTATGAAGAACCGGTCAATGAAAAGGTCTGTTTGAATGAAGACGATCTCGGTTTCGGGAGGATCTTTGCGGATCGGATGCTGGAGATGGACTATACGCCGGAAAAGGGCTGGCACGATCCTGTCATATCCGCTTACCATCCTTTGAGTCTGAATCCGGAGTGTATGGTCTTTCATTATGCCCAGGAGATCTTCGAGGGTCTGAAGGCTTACCGCTGTGAGGACGATTCGATAAATCTGTTCAGGATCGATCGCAATGCCAAGAGGTTTTTTGATTCGGCAGTGCGGATGGCGATACCGCCGATCCCTGAAACGACTTTTATTGAGCTGATCAAAGCCTATGTCGATAAGACGAGAGCTTACGTTCCTTATCGTTTCGGCAATTCTTTGTATATCCGTCCTTTTATCATTGCAACAGACAACGGGCTGGGTGTTCACGCTTCTAAAAACTACAGGTTCGTGGTGATCTCTTCACCCTCCGGCGCTTATTTCAAGAAAGGTTTGGATCCTGTCAGCATCTATGTTGAAGATAAGCAGATCCGTTCCGCTCCCGGCCTGCCCGGTTTTGCCAAGTGCGGGGGAAACTATGCGGTTTCCATCAAAGCGGGGGAGATGGCCAAAATGAAAGGCTATGATCAGGTTCTTTGGCTGGATGGGGTCGAACATAGATATATCGAGGAAGTCGGTTCGATGAACATTTTCTTTTATATCGATAGAAAGCTGTATACATCGGCTTGTACCGGAACCGTCTTGCCCGGTGTCACCAGATCAAGCATCATCGATATCTGCAAGGAAAAGGGGATAAGCGTCTTTGAAGAAAAGCTTTCGATCGATGAACTGGTCGCTCTGCTGGAAAAAGGAAAAGTCATGGAGATCTTTGGCAGCGGGACAGCCGCCGTGATCTCTCCGGTCGGAAAGATCGCCTATCAAGACAAAGAATATATTATCAACGACTTTAAGACCGGTGTTCTCAGTAAAGCCTTGTTCGATGAGATCACAGGCATCCAATGGGGAAGGATAGAAGACTCACACGGCTGGATCAGCAGAGTATAGACACTCATTCAGGAGGAAAAAGATATGTGCGGGATCACAGGATATACGGGAAAGATGGAGGCTTTGCCTTTCATCATGCAGGGACTTGAGAAGCTGGAATATCGCGGCTATGATTCGGCCGGAGTGACTCTGGTGGATGATAAGAAGATGTTCATATGCAAGGAATCGGGCCGTTTATCGGCCTTGAGCACTAAACTCTCCGGTCAACATCATCCGCAAACCTGCGGTGTCGGACATACCAGATGGGCGACACATGGCATCCCTTCGCAACTCAACTCCCATCCTCATTCCAATCAGGCTAAAACGATCTGTCTGGTCCATAACGGTATCATCGAGAACTATCTCAGTCTGAAACAGGAACTTCTAAAAAAGGATTATCATTTCCGATCACAGACCGATACCGAGATCATCGTTCATCTGCTGGATGACCAGTACTATCATGAAGGCCTGAATATGTTCGATGCCTTGAAGAAAGTCCTGCCCCGTCTTTCTGGCAGTTTTGCCTTATGCATCGTCACGAAAGATGAACCGGATACGATCTATGTTGCCAAAAAGGAATCGCCGATGATACTTGGCAGGAATTCATCCGGCTGTTTTTGCGCTTCCGATGCTCCGGCCTTATTGCCATATACGAAGAAGATCATGCCCTTGAAAGACAATGAGATCGCCATACTGAGAAAAGACAGCATCGAAGTTTTCGGTTTTGATGGAAGCGAAAAAACGCAGGAATGGATCGATGCGCCATATGACATCAAAGCAGCCCAGCGTGACGGTTATGATTCTTTTATGCTGAAAGAGATCTACGAACAGCCCAGGGCGATCAAGGAGACCCTGCGGGGCAGACTGACTGAGGATGATGTCGTAGTCGACGAACTTGATGAACTCGATCTTGACTGGAAGGACTTGAAAAGAGTCTATTTTGTCGCCTGCGGTACCGCATATCATGCCTGTTTGAGTGCGGCAATGCAGATGCAGCATCTTACTTCCTTAAATGTCTATTGTTTCCCGGCCAGTGAATTTCGCTATGGTGAACCATATCTTGATAAAAAATGTCTGTGCATCTTCGTCAGCCAATCCGGTGAGACGGCTGATACGATCGCGGCGGTCAAACTGGCTGTACAAGCGAAAGCAAGGACGATCGGTATCGTCAATGTCCTGGGTTCATCGATGTCGAGGATGACCGATATCTGCCTGTATACCTGTGCAGGCCCGGAGATCTCCGTTGCCAGCACGAAAGCATATACGACACAGCTGGTTCTGCTGAATTGCCTGGTCCTGGCTATCTGCAAAAGGATAGATGGAAGTAAGGCGGATAGGAAAATGATCGCCGAATTGAAAAACTTGCCTGATTTGATCAGGGATGTATTGAAATATGATGAGCAGATAAAAAAGCTGGCAAAACTTCTAAGTGATAAAAACGACGTCTATTTTATCGGCCGGCAGCATGATTATCCGGTAGCTTTGGAAGGCTCATTGAAACTCAAGGAGATATCCTATATTCACGCGGATGCCTATTATGCCGGAGAGCTCAAACATGGGCCGATCGCTCTGATCGAGAAAGATACGGTGGTCATTGCCGTTGCGACGGAAGCAAAGATCGCTGCCAAAACGATCTCCAACATTCAGGAGACGCTGGCAAGAGGTTCGAAAGTAATTCTATTGACCAGCGATCAGATCGAAACGGAAGGTTTTGAACATGTCATCCGTTTGAAGACGATATCGCAAGCTCTGATGCCGGTAGAGATCATCATCATTCTGCAGCTTTTTGCCTATCATACGGCAGTCATGAAGGGATGTGACATCGATAAACCAAGAAACCTGGCAAAATCGGTCACGGTGGAATGATTAAGTACCGGGATCTATTGTCTGCACTTATTCATCATTCCTGATTTTTTTCGTTGTTTAATAAAACGTGTTTGAGATCGGCGATGTTGCTGTGGCCGATCCTGATCACTTCCCCGATATCGGGATCGTTTGTTTCCCTGATAGACATGATCTGTAACAGCATCATCAGATTGAAGCCGGTGATGACAACGATGTCTCTGTCAGGCATGTCTTCACTGATGATAAGGCTGAGACAATCGCAGGGCACCCCAAAAAGCAAGTCACATAAAACTATCACCCCGCTTCCGTCATCGACTTCATTGATGGCGTTTTTAAGTTCTTCCGTAAAGCTTTGAGGGTCACTGTCGAATTCATAACAGCAGGCCTTGAGCTGGGGCTGAATGCCGAAAAACAGTCTGCTGGTGTTAACAACTCCTGCTGCCATCGGGCCGTGACTGGTGATGATGATGCCTTTCATGGGTACTGCTCCTGTTTCTTATATCAAACAGTATAGCATCAAATATTCCGGGAGTGGCTTTTGGTGCTTTATTTCGCGCTATAATAAAACTGACAGAAGAAAGGAAATATCATATATGGACATAAAGAAGCAGTATTTCGAGCTTGTCAAAGATGGCATTGAAAGAAATTATGATCGCCAGCTTGAAAAGATCGAAAAGGTCGCTGCCATGTTCACGGAGTGCATGGGAAAAGGCGGCATCGTACAGCTGTTTGGCGTGAGACATGGCGAAGAGTTCGTCAATGAGATGAACTATCGGGCCGGTGGTATCGCTTTGTTTCATGGGTTGAAGTTCAAGGATCTTGTCCTCAATGAACTTATCGATCAAAAGGATGTCGATTCCGGAGCGATCCTGGATGATGTTAGTGTCGCCGATAAGTTTGAAAGCTTTTATGAGCTTGATGATCGCGATATGTATTGTCTGATCTCAGCCAAGGGCAATGAAGCATTACTTATCGAACTGGCGAAAAGAGCCAAAGATAAAGGCCAGAGAGTCGTGGGCGTGGTCAATAAGGCCAGCTACGATATAAATGATGGTAAGCTACTGGAGTATTGCGATGAATGGTTGGATATGGGGGCTGATGAGCCGGATACGGTTCTGGATATTGATGGGATCAAAACGGCTCAGTTATCTTCGACCGAAGCCAATATCATTGCGCAGATGCTGACGGCGGAGATCTATCGCTGCTTCATCGAGAAGGGTGAAGAGGCACCGATACTGCTGTCGGCCAATATCAAGGGAGCCGATGTGCATAACGATTCCCTGACCGATCCTTATGGAAGGAGGATCCGCTGATGATAAACGCCAAGAGATTCAAAGATGAAGTTGAGGCCCTGCTGGATGAATTGTATGAAAGCCAGAAGGACAATATGGAAGCCTGCAGTCAGGCGATGAAGGAATGTATCGAAAAAGGAGGCGTCATCCATGTCTTCGGTTCGGGCCATTCGGTAGGTCTGGGCATCGATATCAAAGATAGAGTCGGTTCCTTAGTACCGATCCACATCATGGAAATGTCGGATTTCGTGACCAGGGGCGGTGTTCCTGTGGCGGAGTTCATGGATCGCAAGAACATCTTCGAAAGAAAACCGGGCGTGGCCGGTCGGCTTTATGAACTTTACGATATCAAACCGCAGGATGTCTTCATCGTCATATCCAATTCGGGTATCAACGGTATCGTCATCGATATTGCCGACTTAGCCAAGAGCAATGGTCACAAGGTAGTCATCATCACTTCGATGAAACATACTTTGGCTGAAGAACCAAGACACCCCAGTGGCAAGAAGCTGTACGAGTTCGGGGATATCGTCATCGACAATTGCGGTCCTCATGGCGATGCTTTGTTACAGACGGATTCCAAGGCGAAAGTGTGTTCCGTTTCTTCCATCTGCAACAACTGTATCGCGCAAGCCATGGCGGCCAGGACGATCGAACTGCTGAAAGAAGATGACTATGAAGTGCCGGTTTTAAATGGGGACAAGGAACATGATGAAGCGTTAAAGAAAAAATATGAGGGGAGAGCATAAGATGATTTACGAATATGGAGATAAGATCTGCGAATTATTAAAGATCGCGGAAGAGAAGAATAAGGATACCATCGCCATGCTGGCGGAAAAGTTTGCGGAAAACATCATGAACGATAAGGTCATCCATACCTTTGGTACCGGTCATTCCCACATGCTGGGTATCGAACTGTTTGCCAGGGCAGGCGGTTTAGGCAATGTCGATGCGATGCTGGATCCCGATACTTTGACATCATTCGGTGCTCAGCGTTCCGGAGCGATGGAAAAGACTTCCGGGGTATCCGACGTCATCTACGATTCCTATAACATTGAACCCGGTGACATCATGATCATCACTTCCAATTCCGGAAGAAATGCCATGCCTATCGAAATGGCGATGCGCTGTCAGAAGGAAGGGGTCTATGTGGTGGCTTTGACCAATCTGGAACAGTCACGCAACACCACTTCCCGTCATCCTTCGGGCAAGAGACTATTCGAATGTGCCGACTGCATCATCGATTCCTGCGTTCCTTCAGGGGATGCTTCGATGGATATCGATGGCATCAAGACGGGTCCGGCTTCTTCGATCGTGACGATGTTTCTGATCAATACGGTCGTTACTGAAGCGATCAAGATCGTCACTTCCAAAGGCAAGCGTCCCTACGTCTTCCAGTCGCAGAACGTGGATGGTTTCGACAACAACGCGATCTACGAACACTTTAAGGGAAGAGTCAAACACTTTTAATTGAAAAGGTTTTCTGACATAAGGAGTTCAATGAAACTGGCAATTTTCGGCTGTGGCAATATCGCTAAGAGGATAGCCTCTTCCTGTAAACTGGTTGATGAAATACAACTGGTGGGCTTCGCCTCCAAGGATCTTGCCAAGGCTAAAGAATATAGTGAAGCATATGAGTGTGAAGAATACGGCGATTACGACTATTTTTTGAATAGCGATATCGATGCGGTCTATATCGCCGTCTACAATCCCGGGCATTACGAATTGATCAGGACCTGTCTTGAACATGGCAAGTCGGTGATCTGTGAAAAGCCGATGTTAGCGAGTATTGAAGAAACTCAAGAGCTGTTTGCCCTGGCTAAAGAAAAAGGCGTAACGCTGATGGAAGCATTGAAGTCGGTCTTTCTGCCTTTGAATATCCGGATCAAAAAGATGATCCAAAACAAGGAACTTGGCGAAGTCAAGGAACTCTATGCTTCTTTCATGCGTTGTGGTCATCATCCTCTAAGTCACTGGATCAACGATCCTAAGACGGGCGGAGCTTTCAAGGATCTGGGCTGTTATTGCATCGGAACGATGAATTATCTGATGGATGAAGAACCAAAACTGCTGGAAGCGGAATCGGATGCTACGGATAATAAAGCGGATTCAACGGCCTATGTGAAATTGAAGTATGGCGATGTGATGGCTAAGGCGGCGATGTCCAATTCCCTGGATGGGGATGAGACGCTGATTGTTACGACGGATAAGGGCTATATCAGAGCCGATCATTACTGGAAAAGCGGTAGCGGATATTATGTCGTGAATGATGAAAGACACGAGATAGAAGAAGAATGCATCTCGGATTTCTACTATGAACTCAAGCACTTCGCTTATCTGGTCGACAACAAAATACCTGAATCGCCGATCATGAATAAGGAAGCTTCTATAAGACTGTTAAAAATAACCGCAGGAGAAAAACCATGATCATACAAAGTCGCAACGTCTATTACGAAGAGAAACTGCAGCCTAAACAGATACAGATCAAAAACGATATGATAAGTGCCGTCTACCCTTATGGCCGTTTCAAGGTTGATAAGGATTACGGCGATCTGATCATCATGCCGGGTCTTTGCGATATGCACAACCACGGCTACAACGGCCATGAGGCCAATGATGCTACGGCCAAGTGGCTGAAAGAGTGGACCGATTATCTGCCCAGTGAAGGTGTCACTTCGACCCTGGCTTCGATCTCTTCCTATCCCAAGAAAGAGCTTTTGAAAGCTTTAAAGAATATCGGTGATTTTATCGATAAGAAACAAAGCAAGGGTACACACATCCTGGGTGTTTATGAAGAAGGGCCTTTCATCTGTTCCGGTAAGGAAAGAGGAGCCCAGTCCCTGGCCTTTCAGATCATTCCGAGTAAAAAGGTCATCGATGAATTCAATAAAGCCTGCAACGGTCATCTGATCTATGTGATGATCGCTCCGGAGATGCTCAAGGGCAACTACAGTGTCATCGACTATTGCGTTTCCAAGGGCATGAAGGTGGCTTTGGGCCATACCGGTGCTTCCTTTGATATCTGTCAGGAAGCCATCGAACATGGGGCCATTTCCTTCACCCATACCTACAACGGTATGCGGGGATTACATCATAGAGAACCCGGTGTTGTCGGTGCGGCGATGTATTTCGATGGGTGCTATGCGGAATGCATCTGCGATGGCATGCATGTACACAAAGCGGCCGCCAATATCCTGGCTAAGGCCAAGGGTAAGGATAAGTTTATCCTGATCACGGACTCTGTCAACATCAAAGGCTTCAAGCCGGGCGTCTATACTTTCAATGAGAAAAACAGGACGACGACCGTGACGGATAAGGGCGTTGCCTATATCACCGGCACCGACACCTTAGCCGGTTCCTGCCACAAACTCAATCAAATTCTGGATTATGCGATCCATGAGGCCAAGATCGATCCGGTAACGGCCATGAATGCCGTGACGATCAATCCGATGTGCATGCTGGGGATAAATGATAGAGGTCTGATCAGGGAAGGCTATAAAGCCGATATCGCCGTCTTTGATGATAACTTCGAAAACAAGGCGACCTATATCGACGGAAAACTGTTCGTCAAAAAAGCTTAAATCAGAACATATAAAAAACGGTATTCGCTTGAATATCGTTTTTATATAAACACAGGCAGAAAACCCATTGATCTTTAGTCAGCGGGATGAATGCCTTCATCCCTGATTCTCAATATACTTTCTAATAGTTTCGGGGTTAGCTTCTCCAATGGAACACACAAAACAGCCATCACTCCAGAAGGTGTGTTCTTTCCAAAAGCACTTTCTCAATAATGATGGAAACTTGTTCCATAATCGATGTGTTGATATTTGTTTAAGCTTTCTGACAATTGAAGTAATTGATAGATGAATGTGATCGTTGTCTGACTCCATGATCTCAATGTCAAATTTACTGCCGGTGGATATTTCTGAAAAGCATGACTTAAGCATACTGTCAGTTTCACCTGTAAGTAATTGTTTTCTGTATGTGCACACAAAGATTAAATGAGCTTTCAAATAATACTTATGTCTGTTTTTGGAAGCGTAATCATTCATGATTTTACCGTATTAAAGAATAATTCAGTAAAAATATTATATAATATTGATAGAGGCAAATAATGTATCTAACAATAAAACAACAGCCTAAATTAAGTAAATATGAATATGATACTCTTCTTGAATTATGTCATTATGCCAAGAATCTTTTTAATGAAGGACTGTATAACTGCAGGCAGTATTACTTCAATGAAAGTGAATATCTCAATTATGAGAAGAACTATCATCTTTTAAAGAATTCCGATAACTATAAGATGCTTAACAGCAATATGGCTCAACAGATTTTAAAGGAAGTTGACGGTTCTTTACAGGCTTTCTTTGGTTTACTTAAATCAGCTAAGAAAGGAAGATATTCCTATAGAGACATTAAACTGCCTCAATATTTAAGAAAGGAGGGCTATTTTACCTTAGTTATAGGTTTTGTAAGGCTTAATGGTAATAAGCTTCTTATTCCCATGAGCAACTCCTTCAGAAAAGCACATAAGAAGATCGAGATCACAATACCTCCGATACTTCTTGATAAGAAAGTTAAAGAGATACGTATTATTCCTAAGTCGGGTGGAAGGTTTTTTGAAATTCAGTATACCTATGAAGCAGGTCTGGATATCAAAGAAGAGTTAGATTTTAACAAAGCATTATCCATTGATGTAGGAATAAACAACTTCGCAACCTGTGTTACAAATGAAGGAAAAAGTTTCATACTGGATGGCAAAAAACTTAAGAGCGTTAACCAATGGTATAACAAGAACAACTCCAGATTACAGTCCATTAAAGACAAACAGCACATCTTCGTTAAGACCAAACAGCAAAGTTCTTTGGAAAGAAACAGGAACAATCGCATCAATGACTATATAAGCAAATGTGCAAGATATATCATTGATTATTGTTTGAAGGACAATATCGGCAATATCGTTATTGGCTATAATCCCACACTACAAAGCAGAAGCAGCATCGGGAAACAAAATAATCAGAACTTTGTGAACATTCCTTTTGGAAGATTAAAAGATAAACTTGAATATCTTTGTGAATACTATGGCATTCATCTGATCAGACAGGAAGAATCCTATACATCCAAAGCGTCATTCTTTGATAAAGATGAACTTCCTGTATATAATTGTGACAATCCAAAGGAATATATCTTCTCTGGCAAAAGGATCAAAAGAGGACTGTATCAGACATCGAAAGGCATGCGCATCAACGCCGATGTCAACGGTGCACTGAACATCTTAAAGAAAAGTAGCGTTGCGGACATAAATGTCCTATACGGTAGAGGGCAGGTGGACAGCCCGTTAAGAATAAGGCTTACCTGATAAAACAGGTGGAAACATAAAAGCAAACTTCTTAAGAAGCCCATAAGTCTTTAGCTTATGGGAGG
>JAFRIG010000065.1 GCA_017432895.1 Erysipelotrichaceae bacterium
ATAGACATATTCCCTGCCGCCTTTTCTGTGGATCTTGGTGTTCTGAGGTCTTTTCACAGCTTCATGCATATCCTTCTCCTTTAGTCATACCTATGACTAAATTATACCATATTTCCTGTGAATCAGACAATACAAAAAACCCACTGTTTATCGATGATATTCAGTGAGTCTGATTAAAGATGATGATTATTTAGTCACAAAAGAGAAAAAGTTAAGATTCTATCAACATTTTACCATTTTTCATTTGACATGTTAGCAATTGCTAACTAAAATTATATTAGTATGTTAGCAAACGCTAACCAAGGAGATCTTATTATGTTGCCACTAACTTATGCACAGCCAAACGAAATGAACGTGATCAGAAAGGTAGGCGGAAAGCCGGAGATCAAAAAACACCTGGAAGATATGGGTTTTGTCGTCGGGGCTGTCATCAATGTCGTCTCAACGGTCAACGGATCTTTGATCGTCAATATCAAAGACACCAAAGTGGCTCTTGATAAGCAGCTTGCATCAAAGATCATGATCTGATGATCAGGGAGGAGAAAATCAATGAAAACACTCAGAGATGTAGCGATCGGTGATACCTGCACCGTCAAAAAGCTCCATGGCGAAGGTGCCGTTAAGCGGCGCATCATGGACATGGGCGTGACCAAGAACGTCGAAGTATTCGTCAGAAAAGTTGCGCCGTTAGGCGACCCGATCGAAGTTACCGTACGTGGCTATGAACTATCCATTCGTAAAGCCGACGCGGAAATGGTCGAAGTTTATTAAAGATTGGAAGGAGATAGATATATGAGTTTAAGGATAGCACTTGCCGGTAACCCTAACAGCGGCAAGACGACCCTGTTTAACGCCTTAACGGGTTCAAACCAGTTTGTCGGAAACTGGCCCGGTGTTACGGTCGAGAAAAAAGAAGGAAAACTGAAAGGGTATGAAGATGTCGTGATAACCGATTTGCCGGGTATCTATTCACTGTCACCTTATACTTTGGAAGAAGTCGTCGCCAGAGAGTATCTGATCACGGAAAGACCTGACGCGATCTTGAATATCGTCGATGGTACCAACCTGGAAAGAAACCTCTACCTGACGACTCAGCTGACGGAACTGGGAATCCCGGTCGTCGTCGCCATCAACATGATGGACCTGGTCGAGAAAAACGGTATCAGTATAGATTTGGATGTCCTGTCCAAAGAGATGGGCGTCAAATTCGTCTCGATCTCGGCACTTAAAGGAACCAACATTGATGCCGCAGCCAAAGCCGCGGTCGAAGCAGCCAAAGGCGGAAAAACCATTCCTATGCACACCTTTGGCGGATCGGTCGAACATGCATTGGCTCAAATCGAAGAAGCCTGTGTTCATGGCATGCCGGAAGAACAGCAGAGATGGTACTCCATCAAACTGTTTGAAAGAGACAGCAAGGTCCTGGAAGATCTCAAATTATCCAAAGAGACTCTGGATCATATCGAGAAGGATATCGTCGCCGTTGAAGAAGAGATGGATGATGACGCCGAAAGCATCATCACCAACGAAAGATACATCTACATCGGCAACCTGCTCAAAGGCATCTACAAGAAGAGATCAGCCAATGAGCTGACGACTTCCGACAAGATCGATAAAATCGTCACTAACCGTATCCTGGGTCTGCCGATCTTCGGTCTGGTCATGTTTGCGGTCTACTGGCTGGCCATGGGTCCGTTTGGTACTTTCCTGACCGACTGGACCAACGATGTTTTCGCCGGCTGGCTCACTGATGGTGCCGCTGGCATCATGGAAAGTCTCGGTGTCTCCGAATGGCTGATTTCCTTAGTCTCCGACGGTATCGTCGGCGGTGTCGGTGCAGTCTTAGGTTTCGTACCGCAGATGCTGGTGCTGTTCCTCATGTTATGTATCCTGGAAGATGTCGGCTATATGGCTCGTGTAGCCTTCGTTATGGACCGTATCTTCCGTAAGTTCGGCCTTTCCGGTAAATCATTCATACCGATGCTGATCGGATCAGGCTGCGGTGTTCCGGGCGTCATGGCGACCAGGACCATCGAAAACGAACGTGACCGCCGTATGACGATCATGACGACCTGCTTCATTCCTTGCGGAGCGAAACTGCCGATCATTGCTTTGATCGCCGGTGCCGTCTTCAACAAGGCCTGGTGGGTCTCACCCTGTGCCTACTTCATCGGTGTGGCTGCGATCATCATCTCCGGTATCATGCTGAAGAAGACCAAGATGTTCGCAGGCGATCCGGCTCCCTTTGTCATGGAACTGCCGGCCTACCACGTACCTTCTGTTGCCAACGTCTTAAGAGGTACCTGGGAAAGAGGTTGGTCCTTCATCAAACGTGCCGGTACGGTCATCGTGCTTTCTTCAGTGGTCATCTGGTTACTGAATTCGCTGTCCTTTGAAGGCGGCTTCCACTATCTGGGTGAAGATGGTGAAGGTGCTTCGATCCTCGAGAATATCGGTTCAGCCGTAGCCTGGATCTTTGCGCCGTTAGGCTTCGGTACCTGGCAAGCGACCGTCGCAACCGTCCTGGGTCTTGTAGCCAAGGAAGATGTTGTCGGTACGATCGGTACTTTGATCTCAATGGAAGATCTGCCTGATCTGGTCGAAGAAGGTGAAGAGATCATGGGTGTTCTGGATGTCTTCTTCAAGGGTTCATCCGTAGCAGCCTTCTCCTTCATGGTCTTCAACCTCTTATGTGCTCCGTGCTTTGCCGCTATGGGTGCCATCAAGCGTGAGATGAACAACGCCAGATGGACTGCCATTGCGATCGGCTACATGTGCGTCTTCGCTTATGCTGTCGCTCTGTGCATCTATCAGATCGGTTCAGCTTTGCAGGGTAATGTCAACATCATCGGCCTGGCTGTCGCGATCGCGACCATCGCCTATGTCTGCTACATGCTGTTCAAGCCGTATAAAGAAGCGGAAACCCTGACGCAGGAAGTAAGAATAAAATAAGAAAATAAAGGAGGCGGAAAATGGATTGGTTAAGAAATAATCTTGGCAATATCATCGTCCTGTCCCTGGTATTCGCATTGCTGTATCTTTGCGCAAGAAGCCTGATCAAGGCCAAAAAAACCGGCCTGCCCTCCTGTGCCTGTGGCAAGAACTGTGCCACCTGCGCCTTGCGCTATGTCCATGGGATGGCCGAAAGAAAATGCTAGAAAGAAGAACTTCGGTTCTTCTTTTTGTTTGATTTTGTTTTTAGCTGTAAAAAACCCATTCAAAAAGTGCTACAATAATTCGTGGGTACCCGATAGTGATCGGGATTTGAAATAAGGGCACCGGTGTCCTTATCCTTGAAAGTGGTGGAGAAGATGAAGCTGACAGGTAATCAAATAATGTATTTACTCACAATCAAAAAGTTAAGCACGGAAAAGCACGTCATCAAAAGCGTCGATGTGGCCAGAGAGATGAACTATTCCCGGGCAAGTGTCCACAAGATGTTAAGGTCACTCAAGAGCCTCAATTACATAGAACAGGAACGCTATTCAACGATCAAGCTGACAGCCAGCGGTTCCAGGATCGCGACCAGCTGTCTTAAGAAATATAAACTCATCGAAGAGAACCTGAGCCCTCTGATCAAAATGCCGGAAGGCTACGTTTTAGGTATCTGCAATCTCATCGAACTGATGTAGAAAATAAGGAAATAATGAAAGAAAAAAGCTCTTGCGAAAGAGTTTTTTCGCTTTAAAACGCTTACATTGCAAATAGTACTTTCATACCGTTTAGACAAGAATATAATAGGTGTGATGAGAAGAAAAAATATCGACATGCTGCAGGGGAACCTGTGGTCAAATATACTGATGTTTACGCTGCCGCTGATCCTCTCCGGGATCCTGCAGCTTTTATTTAATGCCATCGACATGATCGTCGTCGGCAAGTTCTCCGGCTCAGCCTCCATGGCTGCCGTCTCTTCGACGGGTTCTCTGATCAATCTGATCACTAACCTGTTCATCGGCCTTTCGGTCGGTACCTCGGTGTGTATCGCCCGCCGGATCGGAAAGAAGGAGTACGAGGAAGTCTATAAAGCTGTCGAGACCTCGATCATGTTGGCGGTGGTATCGGGTGGCATCCTGATGGTCATCGGCATCATCTTCTCCGGTCTCTTCTTAAGAATGATGGGATCGCCGGAAGACGTCATCGCTCTTTCAAGTCTGTATCTGCGCATCTATTTTATAGGCATGCCGGCCACGATGACCTACAACTTTGCCAGTGCCATCCTAAGAGCCAGAGGCGATACCAGACGTCCCTTATTTGCCTTAATGATAGCCGGTGTCCTCAATGCCTTATTGAATATGCTGTTTGTCATCGTCTTCAAACTCGATGTAGCGGGTGTCGGTCTGGCTTCAGCCATTTCCAGCTATGTTTCGGCTTTCATCGTCATCATAGCTTTAGTCAAGGACGAGACCTATATTCATCTGGAGCTCAAGAAGATCTATATCGACAAGGAAGCTTTGATCGAGATCGCCAAGGTCGGTGTACCGGCAGGTTTACAGTCAACGATCTTTTCCATTTCCAATGTTGCCATTCAGTCTTCGATCAACAGTTTCGGCAAGACCGTCATGGCGGCCAACGGCGCTGCCGGTTCGATCTCCGATTTCGTCTATACGACCATGAACGCCTTTTGCCAGTCATGCCTGACCTTTACCAGTCAGAATATCGGCGCCGGAAATCTGAAAAGGACCAGAAAGATCCTGTTGGTTTGCTTGTGTCTGGTCACGGTCTTTGGATTGGTCTTTGGAACGGGGACTTATCTTATGGGCGAACAGTTATTGCATATCTATTCCGATGATCCGGAAGTCATCGCCGCCGGCATGATCAAACTGTCCATCTTCTGCCGTCCGTATTTCCTGTGCGGTTTCATGGATGTCATGGTCGGTGCTTTAAGAGGACTGGGTTCTTCGATCTTCCCGATGATCACTTCGCTTTTAGGTTCCTGCGCTTTCCGTCTGGTCTGGCTGGCGACCTATTTCAAGGCTCACCGTTCCATCGAAGTTCTCTATTATTCCTATCCTTTAAGCTGGGCGCTTACGGCCTTTGTACATATGTGCACCTACATCTTCGTCTTCCATAAAGCAAATCGTAAACTTAAAGTTTAAAGACTGTTTGATATATAATTGATACTGACAGGTAAATTATATGATCAAGAATGATAATCGAATGTTTGAAGGCGACGACTGGCTTGCCAAGGAGATCGCCAGAGAAAGCAGGATCTCAGCCTGGGATCTTGATGAAGGAAAGAAATTAAGGCAAGAGCACGAAGAAAACTGCGATGTCAGGGAAGTTGCCGATGAACATCATCAGCGCCATCTGCGCCGCAGCGCTTACAGCCAGACAAAGCCCGCAGGGAAACTTTCGGTCTGGTTTTATATCGATCTGTGCGCGATCTTTATCATGTTTATGATCAACATCATCCTGCCCAAGGCTTCTTTTTTGCCGGCTGCCATCTTATTCCTGGCTTTGAACCCGGGGATCTTCGTATGGCTGCTGGTCCTCAAGCGGATGCCTTCGGAGGCCTACCTGAAGGGAGCCTTTGTGCTGGCGGTATTCTTAGAGATCTATGAACTGGTCGTGGGCAATTATTCTTATTTTCGTTTTTTATTATGGAGGTATCTATAGATGTATTGGTTTGTATTCTTTATAGCATTACTGGCGATCGCCTTGACGATCGCGCTGTCATGTCTGTGCATCGTACCACAGGGCAATGCCTGGGTCATTGAAAGACTGGGCAAATACGCCGCTACCTGGCACGCCGGGCTGCATCTGAAGACGCCGATCCTGGAAAAAGTGGTCCGCAAGATCTCTTTAAAGGAACAGGTCGCCGACTTCGAACCGCAGTCGGTCATCACCAAGGATAACGTCACGATGAACGTCGACTCCGTCGTCTACTTCCGGGTCATCGACCCTGAAGCTTTGACTTATGGCGTGGAAAGACCGATCGCCGCCATTGAGAATCTGTGTGCGACGACATTACGTAACATCATCGGTTCCATGACCCTTGATGAAACTTTGACTTCCAGAGAAAAGATCAACAACGAGACGATCAAAGTCCTGGATGAAGCGACCAACAAATGGGGCATCGACATCACCCGTGTCGAAGTTCAGAATATCACCCCACCTAAATCCATCCAGGAAGCGATGGAAAAGCAGATGAAAGCTGAACGTGAAAAAAGAGCTGTCATCCTGACGGCGGAAGGCGAGAAGCAGTCTGCGATCACCAGAGCCGAAGGTGAAAAGGAATCTGCGATCCTCAAGGCCGATGCAGTCAGAGAAGAAAGGATCAGAACGGCCCAGGGTGAAGCGGAAGCGATCCTGGCGGTCGCGCAGGCGCAGGCTCAGGCCATTGAATTAGTCAATAAAGCCGCTCCGAGCAAGGAATATCTCTCCATCAGAAGCATGGAAGCAGCCGAAAAGATGGCGGATGGTCAGGCGACAAAGATCATCGTTCCTTCCGATCTGCAGGATCTGGCCTCGCTGGCCACGGTCTTCAAAGAAAGCAAGTAAGACAAAAGGCGCCAAGGCGCCTTTTACTATTCAACAGTGACTGTTCCGTCTTCGGCGATACTGATGGTATCGCCGTCTTTTACGTATGCGAGGAACTCATCCCCCAGTTCGTCGATGACGACCATCTTCGTGTCGGACCACACGCTGGCCAAGACGCTTCCGGCGCAGGCCAGGGAGTCGATCCGATTGGAAAACAGCATGCAGGCAGGATTGCGTTTCATCTCACAGGCACAGTACAGCACCAGACCTCCGGTCGTCGATCCGATCGTCTGAGGCAGACATAACGCCTTGCCGGCAATGGACTTGCCATAAAGATCGGGGTTGTTCTGATCGGAGACTTTGGCCGTCTTGTCACCAAACTGTAAAGCTTTCTGTAAAGAAGCCAGCGTATTGAAACCCTGATGGGTTACGACTGCTTTGGCACTGCAGGTTCCGGGTGCGATGATCCGTCCTTTAAATGTTTTCATATCGGTTGCCTCCTTTGCACAGCGGTAGTGTCAAAAATAGACACTTTCCTCTAATTTATGTATAAGCAGCGGCAGCTGCTTATAGCTGAATTAATTACTCGTCTTTCAATAAAAAGACGGATATCTGCTATCATAGTTTTGGCACAACCAGAAAGGATATCC
>JAFRIG010000007.1 GCA_017432895.1 Erysipelotrichaceae bacterium
TCTATGGTGTAGGTCTGACAACAGCCAAGAAAGTCTTAGCTGAATGTGGTATCAGCGAAGACATCCGTGTCAAGGATCTGAGCGATGAGCAGTTGAATGCCATCCGTAAGGCTCTTGATGAATACAAGCTTGAAGGCGATCTGAGAAGAGAAACTCAGCTCAACATCAAGCGTCTGATGGAAATTGCCTGCTACCGTGGCATCAGACACAGAAAGGGCTTACCGGTCAGAGGTCAGAGGACCAAGACCAATGCCAGAACTCGTAAGGGTCCGAGAAGAACCGTTGCGAACAAGAAGAAGTAATAGGAGGATAAACAATGGCACAGAAAGCAAAGACAACGGCGCGTAAAAAACGTGTCAAGAAGAATATTGCCAGTGGCGTTGCACATGTCCACTCAACATTCAATAATACGATCGTAACGATCACCGATGAAGCCGGAAACGTCATTTCCTGGTCTAGTGCCGGCGCATTGGGTTATAAAGGTTCACGTAAGTCTACTCCGTATGCTGCGCAGCTGGTTTCCGAAGCGGCAGGTAAAACGGCAATGGATCACGGCATGAAGAAGGTCGAAGTCAACGTCAAAGGACCGGGCCCGGGCAGAGAAGCGGCTATCAGAGCTCTCGCTACGGCTGGTTTGCAGATCACGGCTATCAACGACGTCACGCCGATTCCGCACAACGGTTGCCGTCCGCCAAAGAAGCCTAGAGGCTAAAGCTAAGGAGGAAACTTATGAACAAATTTGAACGTCCTAAGTTTAAAGTAAGTGACTATGTCGAAGCCGAGAATTACGGAAAATTCGTGATCACACCTCTGGAGAGAGGTTTCGGTACGACCTTAGGCAATGCTTTAAGAAGAACTATGCTCTCTTCCTTACCGGGTGGAGCAGTATATTCTATCAAGATAGACGGGATCTTCCATGAGTTCTCTTCTATTAAAGGCGTCAGAGAAGACACGACATTAATCGTATTAAATATCAAGAGTTTGATCCTGGACATCGCAGATGACGACGTGTATACACTTCGTATCTCTGCCAAAGGTCCTTGTACAGTAAAGGCTGAAGATATCATTCTTCCGGCCGGTGTAGAAGTGCTCAATCCCGATCTGGAGATCGCCCATCTGGATAAGGGCGGCGAACTGGAAATGGAACTGCTGGCCAGAAAAGGCAGAGGTTATGTTTCCGCCGATGAAAACAAGGTCCTGTATCAGGGTTCTTCACAGGGTATCGGCACCATCTATACCGATGCGATCTACACGCCGGTCGTCAAGGCCAATTATTCGGTCGAACCGACCCGTGTCGGTCAGTCTGCCAAGTATGATGAACTGACGATGGAAGTATGGACAGACGGTTCCATCAATCCTAAAGAGTCACTTGCACTGGCAGCTAAGATCCTGATATCGCATTTGGAACTGTTGACGGAAGTGGATAGTGAAGTTAACGAAATGGATTCCTTAATGAAGGATTACGTTAACGAAGGCAATTCCAAGAAAGTCAATATGTCCATTGATGATCTCGATCTTACAGTCAGATCTTACAACTGCTTAAAAAGAGCTGGTATCTCGACCGTTGAAGAACTGACACAGAAGACAGAAGAAGAAATGAGCAGAGTAAGGAATCTGGGCAAGAAATCCCTGAAAGAAGTCAAGGAAAAGCTCCAGGCTCTCAACCTGTCATTCAAACACATTGACTAAGGGGGAAATTGAAACATGTGGAATCGTAGATTAGGCCGTACAGCGGACCATAGAGTAGCCCTTCTCAGAAACATGGCGACCGATCTTATCCTGAAAGGCAAGATCGAAACAACCGAAATGAAAGCCAAGGAATTAAGAAGCGTCGTCGATCATCTGATCACCATCGCCAAGAAAGGCGATCTGGCTGCCAGAAGACAGTGCGCATCCTATCTGAGAAACGTCACTACCAAAGATGGCAAGAACGCTGTTCAGGTATTGTTCGATGAAGTTGCCCCGAAATACAAAGACAGAAACGGCGGCTACACCAGAGTCATCAAGACCGGTGTCAGACGCGGTGATGCTGCCCCGATGGCAACGATCGAATTAGTATAATTCAATACATCAAAAGCCCTTGAAATATAGGGCTTTTTGAATGGTCTGATCAACAAACTTTGTTGAAGAAATGGCAGTTTGATTACTTAAATATGTATTTTCACATTATGTTGTATTATAAAAACAACTTGTATACGCAAAATTGCGTATAAAAATTTAATGCAATCAAGAGAACTGAAAACAGAAATAAAACCGATAATTGATAGAATGAAGCATGAGAATCAATATAAGTATAATCGATGAGATCTGAAGTTCTTGAAATTCAAGAGCTTTTTAATTGGTTTCCTGCATGCCGTAAGCAAGAGATATTGGCATTGTTGTAAAATTAAAATAGAATAAAAATATGATCACCGGATCGGTGAAGATGGAAGATCACATTTCTTTTTGTTGAAAATGAATTTTCCAAAAAAGAAAGCAATCTTTAATAAAAATAAAAATCTTTCTTGAGAGAAAATGAGCACGGAATTGAAGGGATAGATAAAACGCGAGAGGGCTTATGCTATGAAAAAGGACAATAATCTAAATACGAATAAATTCATTAAGTCGGTATGGCTGATCATGGATGAACTGCAAAGTGCCGATCAGATGGAAAACGCCTTGCAGTCGATCCTGGAAAAGATGTGCGTAGAGTATTCCTGCAGTGATGCTTCTTTATGGCTGAAACACGATGGCAATCAAAGACTTTACATGATCGCTTCCAAGGGCAACGAGGATAATACGGGCTTGAGCATCGCCTTTGATGAAGGCGTGATCGGGGAAGTTTTTTCAACCGGCGATACCATCACTGTCAGTGAGAATGAGAAGGACTTATTTGAAAAAGATCACAACATCCATGCGCCAAACGCTTTGATCGTTCCTTTGAAGACTCCTTATGGTGTTTTGGGGTGCATGGCTTTTTCCGGCAAAGAGACTGCTTTTGATGAGGATGAGATCCGGATCATTGAAAACTGTTCCGCTTTGATCGCACTGGATCTTGAGGATAAAGGTTTTTCATTCGATGTTGATCTTGAAAGAAAGCCTCTGGTTTCCCTGCGTGGGATCATCAAGGAATTCATGTCCGGTGAAGAACTCAATCGGATCTTAAAGGGCATCGACCTGGATGTCTATGAGGGAGAACTGCTGGTGGTGTTAGGAGAATCTGGTTGCGGCAAGTCGACGATGTTAAATATCATCGGCGGTATGGATAAAGCGACGGAAGGCCAGCTGATCATTGAGGGAAAGGATTTTTCCGATCCCAGTGAGAAGGAACTGACGGACTACAGAAGAGATTACATCGGTTTTATTTTTCAGTCCTACAATCTGATGCCCAATCTGACGGCTTTAGAGAATATCGAGTTCATTGCCGAGATCTCCCAAAATCCGCTGGATTCCAGCGAAGCGCTGGAAATGGTGGGGCTGGGTGATCGGGCGGACCGCTATCCTTCCGCTTTGTCCGGTGGCCAGCAGCAGCGTGTCTGCATCGCCAGGGCAATTGTCAAGGATCCCAAGATCATTCTGGCTGATGAGCCGACGGCGGCTTTGGATTTCAATACCGGCCAGGGTGTTTTGAAGGTGATCGAAAAGATCGTCAAAGAAAGAAATACCACGGTCATCATGGTCACGCATAATGTTGAGATCGCCAAGATGGCGAATCGGGTCATCAAACTACGAAACGGAAATATCTCTTCGATCAGAACGAATTTCCATCCGATGAAGGCGGAGGATCTTGTCTGGTGAAAAGGATACAGTTTACAGATGCGATCAGAGGGATCAGGAAGCGTTTTGTTTCCTTTTTGTCGATCGTACTGATCGTTTTGATCGGAGCGGGAGCTTTTTATCTCACTAGCTTCATGGCTCAAGGTGTCAGGAAAACCGGAAACGAGTATTTCAATGACTCCGAATACATGGATCTGCAGATGATATCTTCGTTGGGAGCCAGTGAGCAGCAGATCGCAAGGATCGCAAGGATCGATGGTGTTGAATGTGCAGAAGGAGTCGTTTCGTTAAACGGCCGGATCGCCGGCGGTGTCAATACCGTTGATGTGACGATCATGACCCTTACTGAAAAGATCAATATTCCTGAATTTACAAAAGGAAGAGCTCCGACAAATGAAAGAGAATGTGCGATTGCTTCCGATCTGGCGAAGATGTACGGTTTTCAGGTAAATGATACGGTGAGGATCTACGCCGTTTTCAACGACAGCCCTGTCTTTAAAAATGAAGAAGTTAAGATCACGGGTATCTATAATCATCCCAATTATGTCAGAAACAATTCGTCCGTCTATACCGTATTGGTCGACCCTTCGGCAATCGATGAAGAGGTCACTAACGGACTTTATACCAGAGTCATCATCCGGCAGAAAGGAAATGACAGCAATACTTTCTTCCAAGAGTATTTCGATAAGCAAAAAGATCTTAAGCAGCAGCTGACTGAACTTAGTCCGGAGCTTGAACGATCATCGGTGGATTACGTGAAAAACATCGGTTTAACCAAGATCGAGGAAAAACAGCAGGAAGTTGATGAACAGATAGCTGAGGCTCAGAAACAGATCGATGAGGCCAGAGAAAAGGTGGAAAAGGAACTTGCGGCCGCCCGAGCAAAGATCAACGAAAGCCAGAGCAAACTGGATGCGGGCTACAATGAACTGGTTTCCGCCGAGGCGATCGTCGATGAGCAGGAAAGCAAGCTCAAGCAGGCTGCCGCGCAATACAACAGCATCAAAAAGAAAGTCGAAGAAAGTGGAATCGATCCTGTCGCTGTCAATAACAGGCTGAAACAGGTCCTTGCCATTTTGAAAGATCTTGAACAGCTGATGTCCGAGGAGATCTATCAGGAAGTTTTCCCGGAAGAAAAGGCGGATGCGCTGATCGAAAAGCTGCAGAAATATGTCGAAACTTTGAGTGACGTCCTTGAAGAAGGGGTAATCGAGCGTATCGGCGAAATAGATGAAGAGTTAAAAGAGATCACGGAAGACTATATCAAAGAAAGGATCGCCGAAGCGGAAGAACTGATCGATTATTTGATCAAAAACAGGGTCGAAGGCGTCGTCGATGGCACCAACGAAGTATACCGAAAACTGTTTGAGAAGGTCGATTCAGCCAATAAATATCTGATCAGTATGCTTCAAAAGGCGATCTCGGCGATCAATCAGTATCTTGGTGCTGAAGGAGAGCTTGAATCCGGCAAACAGAAGATCGCCGATGCCAGATATCAGATCTCCGTAGGCTGGCTGGAGTATGAAGATGGCAAAAGGCAGCTGGAAAACGGCCGCAAGCAATACAATCAGAAAAAAGAAGAGGCCTACAGTCAGCTTCAAGAGGCACAGAATGAGCTGGACGCAAAGAAAGCAGAGGCCTATGAGCAGCTGGATGATGCCAGAAAACAGCTCGATGATCTAAGTTGTCGCTGGTTAGTGACTGATAGAAGAGCGGAAACAGGTTACAACGATCTGTATTCCAATTCCAACGCGATCCAGACCGCCGGCAAGATCTTCGGTATCCTGTTTGCGGTCGTCGGAGGACTGGTGTGCTTCTCGACTTTGGTCATCATCATCGAAGAAGAAAGAAAGCTGGTCGGTACCAGCAAGGCTTTCGGTTTCCACAACAACGAAATACTGGGCAAATATCTGATGTTCGGTGTCTTATCGACGCTTTCGGGCTGTCTGTTAGCGATAGCCTTGGGCATCTTTGGAGCTAAATTGATGCAGAACGTTATCTACAAGACCGGTATGTTCAATATCGGTGTGGGTGATGTCGCCGTCGACTGGAAGAAGATCATTTACGTTACTCTTGCCGCTGTTATTTTATCTACCCTGGTGACGGTAGCTGCCTGTATCGGGCTTCTTCGTTCTCCGGCTTCCGTTTTGATGAAAGGCCAGGTCGATCAGAAGCCAAAGAAAAACAAAGCTTCGACTAATCCTAAAGGTTCTTTGTATTCGCGTCTGATCATCAGAAACATGATCAATGACAAGGCCAGAGTCATCGTTTCGATCGTCATCGTTGCCGGCAGCGTGCTGGTCATCGGCATCGGTTTCTGCATGAGGGATTCATTCAAGAAGATGCTGGAATATCAGGCTGCCAGAGTCGATCAGTACAGTTTCCGTCTAGATCTGGGCAACAGCGTTACGCAAGAAGACAAAGTTAAGATCGAAGAGGTATTGTCGAAACATAACGCCAAATATGTGCAGGCGGCCTTCAAGGGAACTTTGTATCTGCACAATGACAATCTGGAGGGTGTCAACATCCTGGTTTGCGATGAGGGGATCATCGACTTCATCAATATCGCCGATCCTAAGACTAAGCAGAAGATCACGCTTCCAAGTGAGGGAGCTTTGGTTCAGCTCAGAATGGTGGAAAACGATTCTTTGTCGATAGGCGACAGTTATACGATCTATGATGATTCTTTGAATGAACGTACAGTTTCATATGCCGCTACCTACAACAACTACATCGGCCGACAGCTGATCATGTCAAAGCAGGCTTATGAAAAAGCTTTCGGAAAGAAGGCAAAAGACAACTGTTACTATGTTGATCTGGATGATAGCGATCTGGAGGCGGTCAAAAAAGAGATATCCGATATCAGTCACGATGTCTCGTTCTATATGGCCGATTCGATGTATACAAAGTTCAGGAGTGTCCTTTCGCTCTATGGGATCATAGTCGTTATGATGCTGGGATTTGCGGTCATCATGTCTTTCATGATCCTGACCAATCTGGCGAATATTTTCATCACCAGAAAGAAAAAAGAACTGATCGTCATGCGCATCAACGGTTATTCGATCGCCAAAACAAAACAATATCTGGCCAGAGAGACCATCATCACGACGCTGACGGGTCTGGTTCTGGGCGTTGTTTTGGGAGCGATTCTGTCATCCAGGATCATCATGGCTATGGAACAGCCTGATACACAGTTTGCCAGAGATTTCAATCTTAAAGCCTGGATCCTGGCGGTAGTGATCGAATCACTGTTCTCTTTCATCGTCTATGCGATTTCGTTTAGAAAGATCGATCATCTCAATTTCAGAGAGATAGCTTGATTGCGATCTTTGTAAAAAAGGTTCTGGATCATTAATTGAAAGAAGATTTAGTGGGTTTAGTTTCCGGAGGATAAGCTTTTTTAGTGTAAAAAAAATTTCTGCTCAGCCTCTTTCTTGAATTCCGGAGAATATTCAATATTGGTTCTTCCTGTTTTTCCCATATAAAAGAAAACACCTCCTGTACTTTTATTGTACAGAAGGTGCTCCTGGTCTTTTTTAATTCACTGTCCACTTTCAATGGGGCAGTTCACGAAACGGGCTTTTTGAATTGATCTTTTTATATTTGAAATCTTTAGGCTATCGTAAACAGCCCGGGGAAGTTGTCGACCAGAAACATGCCTAAGGCATAGGCAGCAACATTGGCTAAAAGGGCATAGCGATAGGGAGCAACCATCGAATAGGCCTTGCGGGAGAACAGATAGCCCTGCAAGAGGGCAAAAGGCAGATAAGCCAGCCAGATGAAGAGATAGTATTCGACCATACTGAAGCCATGCAGAAAACTGTAATATGATATCAGCAGGTTCAGGATCACCTGGAAAATGAAGGTGCTGAAGATGATGAATTTTCGCTCGCTTTTTAGAGGTCTGGCAAATAAGAGTATCACCAGTACGCTCAGGAGAGTCGATAATACTATTCTGAACGTCGTATTGACGATCATTCTAGGATAATCGTAGTTGCGGGTAAGGACGACATGGCCATCGGCGATTTTTGCCTTATAAGTGCTGGTCAAAGCGTAGCGGTGATAGATCTCGTCGCTGACGATAAAACTCCCATCTTGAGGGAAAAACATCAGCAGTTTGAAATCATCCGGCGGATAATAGGGCCAGTAGAGTAAGCCTTCGGTAACATCCTGAAAGTAGTTAAGATAGAAATAGTGATCGCTGTCCTGATACTCATCAAAAAAGTTTATCACTTCTTCCGGAGCGTTGAGGTCGTATTCCAGTTTGGTTGACCAGGTGCCGCTGACCGTATAACGGGATAAAAGGGTGGCATAACATGGTTCTTCTATGTCTTCAAAGACGATTTTCGTCGTCTGATAATAGCCATTGGTGATGCCGATGTCTGTTCCGATAAGCAGCATGGCGATGATCGCTAACTTCTTAAGCACATATCAATTATAAACCATCGCCGTACAGGTTTAAAAAAGCATCTTGCGATGCTTTGGGAAATATTAGAATTCGATCTTGGTTGAAACCGGCTCATTTAACATTTCGGGATTCTGCAGGATGTGTTCGATCATGGCGACCGAGCGGGCGAAATAGAAGCCATCGCCGATCCTTTCATCGAGCGTTACACCGATGTCACAGACTTTGCGGACACTCTCTTTGCCTTCATCTGAGACCATCACTTCGTTATATATTTCGCCGATAGTTGTCAAAGATGAACAGGTACCGAAGTCGGCCAGATTGTGATAGATGGCTCCGCATCTGATCGAACCCAGGTTGGAGATGATCATGCTGGAAAAGTAGATGTTGTTGTCGGTGAGGGAGGAAGGAAGCAGGCCAAATTTGCCTAAGAATTTGATCAGGGCAAAGATCGGCACTCTGATCAGATTGGGCATCTTGCCTAAGATGTCGGCGGCATTGTTGGCTCCGGCTTTGTCGGCGCTCTTGCCCCGCAGGTTTTCGACCTTGGCCTTGGTCTTGGCGGAAATGGTTTCCATGCTGTCGTCTTCTTCGATCGGCACCACCAGCATCAGTTCTTCGCTCTTGTCATCCAGCGACATCTTGGCCACGAAAGATAACAGGATCTCGTTGTGTTCGTACATATGTCTATTGGAAATAAAGCGGTTAAGCTTAGGACGGTTATACATGACTTTGGCGATGGCGGTGAGAAAGGCATGGAAATAGGTATAGTGGATACCCTGTTTCTTTTTCTCTTCAATGAATTCGACCAGCTTGGTGACGTCGATCTTGCGGTCAATGTAGACTTCATTTTCCTTGCGGGTGGGTTTAAGGTCGATACAGCACTGCATCAGGGTGGAAACAGCTACTCTTTTGGCGTCTTTTCGCATCTTTGGCACTCCTTTGGCATTAAGATGTTACTATTCTAACATGCTTTGGCAAAAAGCGGCTGATTATACATAAACACCTAAAAAGCATTAGAATTATAGAAGATGGGAGACATAGTATGAAATATCTTAAAGTAAAAGCAAGTTTAAAAGAAGCACCGAAACGCTTCTACCGTGTTGTAGCCATCAGGGAGGATGCCGATCTTTTTGAGACGGGGGTCATACTGGGCAATGCCTTGAATTGCGAATTCGAACATTTATTCATGTTCAGAAAAGGCCAGGTCTCTTACACCGATGGTTCCTGGGGTTACGATGGTCACTTTTATTTCAATATGAATGAATGTACTTTGAAGGATCTGGGCGATAAATTCACTTTCATCTATGATTTTGGCGATGACTGGGAATTCGATTGCAAGGTCTACAGCAAAGCCATTGAAAAGGATAGTGATGAGATCGCTATCCTGCTTGATGGCAAGGGTCAGGGCATCTGGGAAGATCAGAAGTGGGTCCTGATGAGGTACCTGGATGGTGAACTCGATCCCGATCTCGATGAAGAAAATGAGGATGAAGGGATCTGCTTCCCTTGGAACTTTGAGATCGAAAAGCTTTCCGATTTCGATACGGAATACGATCTGGAATTTGAACAGGAGGATTTCGATGTGATCGTCAGGGATCGGATCGATGTGCTGAGATCTTTAAGGGATAGAGATTATGAAAAACCCGGTCCCTACTTCGATGAGGAGGATGACGATTACGAATTTTCTGATTTCAGTCCCCAGGATGAAGAGAGAGCCAAGCAGGATTTTGTCGATGTGCAGATCCAGAACTACCTGCTGATCTGCGACATGCTGGAGGAGTTTTCCGCCAAGTATCCTGAAGAAAGTGAGGAGGAATTACTGGAAAGAGTTAGGCAGGAACTGCTCAAAATGGCCGACCATTTTCTGGATGATCTGAGCTTCTATCTGGATGGTATCAACGTTTCCAAAGACGTTCATTAGCAAATTTCAAAATTCCACAAAATCCCGAATTTGTGGAATTTTTATATATATATGATTCCACATTTTCACCAGGTCGCTCTTAAAAAGCGCAAAAAATACACGATTGGTGCTTACGAATGAGGTCTTTTTTGTTCTACCATAAGTAATAAAGATATCGAAGTTGACTTCGGATTCGGAAAAAAATATTCCAAGCAGCTTATGTCTTATCTTAGAACAGGGGGCTAGTTAAAATGCTGCACAATCGTTTTTTGATCATTGACTTCTATACGCCGGAAGGTCGCTTCTATTGCGAAGAGATCAGAGGAGATCTCGATCTGTTTCATGCAGGCTGTATCTTCTCTTTCCTTATCGGTGCAGATGAAGATCAGTGCTTTGCGTTTCTACGTGACGAAAGATACTATGTCATGGAGGCACTGTATCTGGAAGGTAAGGAAGATCTTAAGAAGATGAACGAATATCGTCTTGAGGATCTGGGCAGGGATTTTGAATTCCTGTATGGAGATGATCGTCATTACCGCTGTCACGTAATCGGACACCGCAACAGTTTGAACAACGAGCTGATCGTCAATAGTGAAGACAGCCGTCCCTTCAAACGTTACGGAGGCTGGCTTTATGAAAGAAAAAGGCCACGTCTCGACCAGAAGAAACTGCTGTCTTACCTTAATACCTTTCTGAATAGGCAGCAGTTCTTCGGTTTTGAAATGAAGCTGGAGAAGATCGATGAGGAAGAGCTTGTTCCTTACAACAGGGAACAGCTCTTCAAAGAACCGTATGAACGTTTACGGAAAGACGGAAAGCTTGAGATGCTTAAGAAGAATAAGGAAGATCCCAAACTGCTGAAGAAGAAGTATTCGGGTTAAAGATCTTCATATCTGGAGGCTGAAAAAGCTCTTTCCTGAGGCGAAAAAGGGTGCTGATTATCAGTTGTTCAACAGGCGTTTTTAACGCTCAGAAAGCTTAAGTTTAGTTCTGCTTTTAATGAAAATTTTCATAGAAAAAGGGTCATATTTCCGGGAAATAAAAACAAGTTGAAATTTCAAGTTTTTTTAAGCTTTTTAGTTGAACTTTCAACTATATGCCTTATAATTGGAATTACAGGTACGATATGAGCGAGAATAATTACCTAAGTCTCGATTCCTCTGTTTTGTATCGCTGTAATCAGAAACATTTCGATAAACTGTTGGACAAATACAGTATCGGCTATACACAATTGATCCTTCTCACGCAGATCTATGAGAATGAAGGCATATCGATGAATGAGCTGGCTGTCAGAGGTGTTTTTGATAAGGGCACTGTTACCAAATCGATCCAAAGACTTGAACAGTTAGCTTATGTACGCATCGAAAACAGTGAAGTCGACAAACGCGCAAAACTCTTATTTTCTTCCGAAAAGACCCAGGAGATCATGCCTGATCTCTATAGGATGCGTTCGGAATGGAACTCGTATCTGTCTAGTGAAATAAGCGGCGAAGAGCTGGATACCTACAACAGGGTCCAGGCCAGACTGGTGGAAAAGGCCAGGGAATATGCCCGCGAGATGGAAGATGAAGGAGTGCGGTTCTATGGTCTACAGAAACTGACTCTGCTGGACTATCCGGGCAACATGGCCTGTACGGTCTTTACCGGCGGCTGCAACTTCCGCTGTCCGTTCTGTCACAACCGTTCACTGGTCTTCCTCAATGAGAATGATTCGGAGATCGCCAGCAGCGACATCTTCGACTTTCTCAAAGGGCGAAACAAGATCCTGGATGGCGTGTGCATCACGGGTGGCGAACCGCTGCTTCATAAAGGGATCAGGGACTTTATCAAACGGGTCAAGGACCTGGGACTTAAGGTCAAGCTTGATACCAACGGTTCAAACAGCGGATATCTGAAAAGACTTATCGATGAAGGATTGGTCGATTATGTGGCGATGGATATCAAGAACTGCAAAGAGAAATACGCCATGACGATCGGGGCCGAGACTTATGATCTCAGCGAGATCGAAAAAAGTGTTGCCTTACTTTTGGAAGGCAAAGTTGATTATGAATTCCGTACGACGGTAGTCAGAGAATTCCATGAAGCGCAGGATATCGAAAAGATCGGCGAATGGATAAGGGGAGCGAAGAATTACTTCCTGCAGAATTTCGAAGATCAGGGAACCTGTATCCAGTCCGGACTTGGTGAGGTCGGGCTGGAAACGCTGGAGGAAATGAAGAGACTGGCGGCGCCGTACGTTGAGAATATTGAAATTAGGGGAATAAAGGAGTAGTAATTATGTACCGTGTAGTAAAAAGAGATGGAAAGGTCGTCGATTTCGATTTAAGCAAGATCTCGGATGCGATCACTAAGGCGTTCGACGCCTGCAAGAAGGAGTATCATCCCGATGTTATCAATCTGCTGGCTTTAAGAGTCACTTCCGACTTTTCTTCCAAAGTCAAAGATGAAAAGGTCACTGTCGAAGACATTCAGGACTCGGTAGAAAAGACCTTGTCCGAAGCCGGCTATCCGGATGTAGCCAAGGCTTACATCTTATACAGAAAGCAGAGAGAAAAAGCCAGAAATATTTCGACCACGATGCTGGACTACAAGAAACTGGTCGATTCCTATGTCAATGCGATCGACTGGCGTGTCAAGGAAAATTCCACCGTCACTTATTCCGTCGGTGGTCTGATCCTGTCCAACTCGGGTGCCGTCACAGCCAACTATTGGCTCTCTGAAGTCTATGACGAAGAGATCGGCAGTGCTCACAAGGATGGCGATATGCATATCCACGACTTGAGCATGCTGACGGGGTATTGCGCCGGCTGGTCATTGAAGCAGCTGATCGAAGAAGGTTTAGGTGGTGTCAATGGTAAGATCACCTCGACGCCAGCCAACCATTTGTCTACGCTGTGCAACCAGATGGTCAACTTCCTTGGTATCATGCAGAACGAATGGGCCGGTGCTCAGGCCTTCTCGTCCTTCGATACCTATCTGGCACCTTTCGTCAAGATCGACAACCTCTCATATAAAGAAGTCAAACAGAACATTCAGTCTTTCATCTATGGCGTCAATACGCCTTCCCGCTGGGGTACGCAAGCTCCGTTCACCAATGTCACATTGGACTGGACCGTACCTGAGGATCTGGCTGATCAGTATTGCATCGTCGGCGGCCGTACCTTGGACTTCAAGTACAAGGACTGCAAGAAAGAAATGGATATGGTCAACAAGGCCTTCATCGAAGTCATGATCGAAGGCGATGCCAACGGCCGTGGCTTCCAGTATCCGATCCCGACTTACTCCATCACCAGAGAATTCGACTGGTCCGATACGGAAAATAACCGCATGCTGTTTGAAATGACGGCCAAATACGGTACGCCTTACTTCTCCAACTACGTCAACTCCGACATGAAGCCTTCCGATATCAGATCGATGTGCTGCCGTCTGAGACTCGACCTTAGAGAACTGCGCAAGAAATCCGGCGGTTTCTTCGGTTCCGGCGAATCGACCGGTTCGGTCGGTGTCGTCACCCTCAACCTGCCAAGGATCGCCTATCTGGCCCGCGACAAGGAAGACTTCTACAAACGTCTGGATAACCTGATGGATATCGCCGCCAGGTCACTGCATGTCAAGAGAGAAGTCATCACCAAGCTGTTAGACAATGGTTTGTATCCTTATACCAAGAGATATCTGGGCACCTTCAACAACCACTTCTCGACCATCGGTCTGGTCGGCATGAACGAGGCCTGCCTCAATGCCAACTGGATCAGAAAGGATCTGACCGATCCGGTTTCGCAGGAATTTGCGATCGAAGTGCTCAACTACATGCGCAAGCGTCTGGTCATGTACCAGGAGATGTACCACGATCTCTACAACCTGGAAGCTACCCCGGCTGAATCGACAGCCTACAGACTGGCCAAGCACGACAAGGAGAAATATCCGGATATCATCACGGCCGGCAAGGAAGGCGAGACGCCTTACTACACCAACTCTTCACATCTGCCGGTCGGCTATACGGAAGATATCTTCACGGCTCTGGATGTTCAGGATCAGTTGCAGACCCTCTACACTTCCGGTACCGTCTTCCATTGCTTCTTAGGCGAGAAGCTGCCTGACTGGAAAGCGGCAGCCAACCTGGTCAAGAAGATCTCCGACAACTACAAGCTTCCTTACTACACGATGTCGCCGACTTACTCGATCTGTCCGGAACACGGCTATATTACCGGTGAAGCTTATACCTGCCCGAAGTGCGGCAAGAAGACCGAAGTCTGGTCAAGGATCACCGGTTACTATCGTCCGGTCCAGAACTGGAACGATGGCAAGGTCCAGGAGTTCAAGCACCGTAAGGAATACAACATCGAATCTTCCGTCATGAAGGCCAGAGACATCATGAACGATGTCCTGGAGGCCAAGAAGGAAGAAGAGGCCAAGCCTGTTGTCAGTTTCGATCTGCCGACGATCTATGTTCAGGATCATTGCCCCAAGTGCAAGGGTGCCGAACAGCGTTTACAGATAAGCGGTATTGAACACAGGATCGTAAACTGCAGTGAAAATATGGATGAAGCCAGAAGGCTCAACCTGACCGAAACACCGACCATCATCGATCCGGATGGCACGATGTTTGTAGGTGCCAATGCGGCAGCCGACTGGATGAAGTACCATAACAGCAAGTAAACAGTTATTCTATTGTGAGGCTCTCACTAAGGTGAGGGCCTTTTCTTATGCGCAAAATCAGAAAAGGCTTTTGAAAAAGGAATTAAATGACATAAAGTCAATAATAAGACATCTTATAATAAGGTAGCTTACTAATGAAAGGAGATCTTTATGGCGCAAGACAGAAATATCGAACTGATGAATCTGATCAGATCGTGCGAAAACATCATCAAACGCACCAGGCAAAATAGTGAACAGACCAGCCATGGTCACGGTCGGATCATCGGAGCAATATATAAAAACGACGGTATCAACCAGTCGGAACTGGCGGATGTCCTGGAGATCCGGCCGCAATCGCTGACCAGAGCTCTGGCTCAGCTGGAAGAAGACGGTCTCATAAAGCGTAAAAGAGCGGAAAATGACCGGCGCAATGTCACGGTGCACATCACGGAAAAAGGCATGGAAAGACACGATCGTTTTGATGAGATGCGCATCGAAAGAGCCAACAGGATCTTCGATTGTCTGGATGAAAGACAAAAGGATGAACTGTATCAGTTATTAAGTCAGGTCGTCGAGACCTATTGCCGGAAAGAAAAGGGGGATAAATAATGTTCAGACTGTTTAGAAAAATGACTCCTCAGCATGTCTTCTATATGCTGGGACTGGTCGTTTTTATCACGGCTCAGGTCGTACTGGAGCTGACGGTACCGGATTACATGTCCGATATCACAAAGCTCGTCAATACGCCGGGCTCTTCGATAAGTGCGATCTGGAAATGCGGGGAGATGATGATCTTTCTCTCCCTTTTGGCTTTTATTTCCTCTTTGATCGGCAAGTATTTCTCTTCGAAGCTGGCGGCCTCTTTCTCTCAACACCTGCGCTGGCAGATCTTCCAGAGAGTCGAAGCTTTCTCGATGGAAGAGATCGACCGTTTTTCGACGGCTTCTTTGATCACCAGGTCGACCAATGACTGTACCCAGATCCAGAACATCATGTCCCGGGCTTTCAACCAGGTGATCAGAGTACCGATCATGGCGGGTTTTGCCTTGTTCAAGATCTCGACCCGTTACTGGCAATGGATGGCTTTTACGGCCGCTTCGGTCTCACTGTTACTGGCATTACTGGTCTTTTTGATCATCTATGCCCATCCGCGTTTCCGCAAGATGCAGTACTATACCGACAATATCAACCAGGTCACCAGAGAAAATATGACCGGTATGCGAGTCGTCAGGGCCTATAATGCGGAAGAATACGAAGAAAACAAATTCGACAAGGCCAATAGTGAATATACGGAAAATGCCCTCAAGGCCAGAAGAGCGATGGGCCTGATGCAGCCGATGACGAAGTTCATCAACAATGAGCTCAATGTCGGTATCTATTGCATCGGTGCTTTCCTGATCGCTGCAGCCGGAGCAAGTGAACAGCTGGAGATCTTCTCCGAGATGGTAGTCTTCTCCACTTATGCGGCCAGGATCGTTCGAGCCTTCATGGGCCTCAATATGATCTTCAATATGATCCCCAGAGCCCAGGTCGCCGCGGAAAGGATCAATGCGATCCTGGATACGAAACCCAGCATCGTCGATGGGCCAAAAGAAGAAGGCGAGGGCAAGAAAGGAAATCTGGAATTCAGAAATGTCTCCTTCACTTATCCCGGAGCCAATGTTCCGGCCCTGGAAGACGTCTCATTTACGGCTGAAAAGGGTCAGATCGTGGCCTTTATCGGTGCGACCGGTTCGGGCAAGTCGACACTGGTCAACCTGATGATGCGCTTCTTTGATGTCAGCAAGGGCAGTATCCTTGTCGATGGAACGGATGTGAAAGACTACAAGCAGAAGGATCTGCATGAAAAGATGGGTTATGCTTCCCAGCAGGCGGTGTTATTTACCGGTACTGTTCGAAGCAATGTCACCTATGCCCATGAGGATATCGAAGAAAAAGTCAGAAAAGCGGTCAGGATCGCTCAGGCGGAAGAATTCGTTTCGCAAATGGAAGGGGATATCAATGCCCCGATCACCAGAGGCGGTACCAATGTCTCGGGTGGTCAGAAGCAAAGGTTGTCGATTGCCAGAGCGGTATATCGGGAACCGGAGTTCTATATCTTCGATGACACTTTCTCGGCTTTGGACTATAAGACCGACAGGATCTTAAGGGCGGCTTTAAGAAACGAAACAGCCGGCGTTACGACCTTCATCGTTGCACAACGTATCGGCACCATCAAGGATGCGGATAAGATCATTGTGCTGGATGAAGGCAAGATCGTGGGGGAAGGTACTCATCAGGAACTGATGAAGGATTGCCTCATTTATCAGGAGATCGCAAAGACACAGTTGTCTCAGGAGGAATTGGCATAATATGGCAAAGAACAGTTACAGTTTAGGCCAGGTCGAAATGAAGACCTCCGGCGGAGGCAAACGGGGTGGCATGAATGCGGCCGAAAAGCCCAAAGACTTTACCAGTGCCTGGATTATGGTACTTAAATATTCAAAGAGACTGATGCCGATGGTGGTATTGGGTATTGCCTGTGCGATCTTAAGTGTCATTTTGACATTATTCGGACCCGATACCTTGAAGAATATCACCAACCTGATCTCGCAGGGCATGCAGGATGGAAATATGCAGTTAGAAAAGATCGCCAATATGACGACCAGGATCATGCTGATATATCTGGCCAGTGCGGTCATTACTTATATTGAATCTTATACGATGACCACTTATTCCTCCCGTCTGACGCAGATGATGCGCACAGACATCTCCCATAAACTCAACGCCATTCCTTTGTCAAGGACCGACTCTTCAAGCTTTGGTGATCTGTTATCGAGAGTTACCAATGATGTCGATACCTTGAACATGGCTTTGGATAAGACGATCGCCGAACTGGTGGCGGCCGTGATCACCTTTGTGGGTTGTGCGGTCATGATGCTGATAACCAATGTGCAGCTCGCTTTGGCGGCTATCGGCTTTGCCTTGCTGGGCTTTATAGCCATGCGTTTCATCATCAAATACTCGCAGCCTTTCTTTGTCAACCGTTCCCATTACCTCGGTTTACTCAATGGGCACATCGAAGAGATGTTTGCGGGACATGTCATCGTCAAGGCCTACAATGGCGAGAAGGATTCGGAAAATACCTTTAAACAGATCAATGAAAAGCTTTATGAAGCCAACTGGAAGTCCCAGTATCTCTCCGGCATGATGATGCCGATCATGGAACTGGTTTCCAATCTGGGCTATGTGGCAGTCTGTGTTTACGGGGCTTATTTGGTAAGCAAGGGCGTGATCGATTTCGGCGTTATCGTCGCCTTCATCGTCTACGTCAAACTCTTTACGCAACCCTTGACACAGGTCGCTGAAGGCACAACTTCCTTACAGACGGCGGCTGCGGCAGCCGAAAGGATCTTCCAGCTTTTCCAGGAAGAAGAGATGGAAGATGAGACGGGCAAGATCGAAAAGATCGAGCATATCGAAGAAGCCGATGTCGTCTTCGACCATGTCAATTTCGGCTATCGTCCGGAGAGAACGATCATCAACGATTTCAATTTCACGGTCTATCCGGGTCATCATGTGGCGATCGTCGGTCCTACCGGGGCAGGCAAAACGACCCTGGTCAATCTGCTGATGCGTTTCTATGAAGTAAACAGCGGATCGATCAGTATCGGCGGCATCAAGACTTCGGATATGACCAGAGAATGCGTCCACTCCCTGTTTGGTATGGTGCTTCAGGATACCTGGCTCTTCAATGGTTCGGTCAGGGACAACCTGATCTTCGGCAAGAAGGATGTCAGTGAGGAAAAGATGATCGAAGCCTGCAAGGCGGTCGGCATCCACCACTACATCACCTCTTTACCGCAAGGCTATGACACGATATTGACGGATGATTCCAATATGTCGGTCGGTCAAAGGCAACTGATGACCATCGCCCGAGCGATGATCAACAATGCGCCATTGCTGATCCTGGATGAAGCGACTTCTTCAGTCGATACCAGGACCGAGCAGATGGTTCAGGATGCCATGAACAAGCTCACGGAAGGAAGAACATCCTTTACGATCGCTCACAGATTGTCGACCATTCGCGATGCGGATATCATCCTGGTCATGAAGGATGGCGATATCGTGGAGACCGGCAATCACAAAGAATTACTGGAAATGAAAGGCGTTTATGCCGATTTGTGGAACTCACAATTTACGGAAGGAGCAGCAATCTAATGAACCCAATGGAATATCTGATGAATGAATTGAATCTTAGTGAAGAAAAGGCTAAAGAAGTAGCGGACAAGATGAAACAGCTTGCCCACTCCCATCGTCCCCACCATGAAGAAAACAAGGAAGAGGAAGTCGATGTCTTATCTCTGATCGTGGAAGGGGAAGCGGAGCTGGAAGCTTTTAAGAAAGCGGCGCAAGCTTTGCATTGTAGCGGTTGCGAAAGCCATTGCAGCCTTCTTACGCCTAATTGCGGAAAAGGCAGAAAGACGGCCCAGTTATTGATGCAGTAATGACTATGGATAGAAAGAGGATAGGGATCTGCGGTATAACCGGGCACATGGAGAAGTTCGCGCAGATCGTCAATGAAAGTGGAATGGCACTTATCGTTTCCCTGTGGGACGAGGATCAAAGTAAAGCCAAGAAGCTGGCTGAGAAGATCGACTGTCAGGCTTATGAAGATGTCGATGAGATGTTTGTGAAGGAGGGCCTGGATGGGGTATTGATCCTGACGGACAATTATCTCAAGGCAGATTTGATGCTCAAGGCGGCAGCTAATGGAGTCTCGATCTTTGTCGAGAAACCGCTGTGTGTGGATCTGAAAGAAGCCTATGCCGTACAAAAGGCCGTCAAGCAAAGCGGTGTACGCTTCTACATGAGCGATCCTTTCGTGCGCCAGGGTCTGATGTTTGTCGCCAAGTTGATCAAGGAAGATGAACTGGGAAAGATCAATGAAGCTTCCTTCCGTTTGAGCCACTATCATTTCGACAAGGATGATCTGATACCTTATTATCGCAAAGACAAGAGACAGGGCGGTATCATGGCGGATGTGGGTGGCCATGCCTTGCATATGGCTCACTATCTTTTCGGTAAGCCCTTGAAACTAAGCAGTGTTTTAACTTATAACAGCGACCTGGCTAAAGAGAGCGGATGCGAAGACAACGCCAGGATCGAAATGTTATATGAAGATGATCTGCTGGCCAGCATTTCGGCATCCTTTCTGTCCAAAGGCTTACAGACGGAAATAAATATCTATGGCGATAAGGCAATGGCCAAGATCCTGCCGGGGGAAAGACCGGGTCAGGAGATCGTCTACATCTATCGCGGTAACAGCGATTTCACGGTCTATGAGAAACTGCCTGAGGGTCCCAAGCAGCATATCCTGTATTTTTTGGACATGCTGGAAAAGGGTATTCCTAACGAAGAAGTCGGAAAGGATCCTTTGAGCAATTCCGGGGTCAGTATCGATAATGCCGTGGAATATGTGGAGATCATTGAAGCGATCTACAGGGGAGCCAACAAGGGTCTAATCGACTTGAAAGGAGAATAATGAGCATTTATCAGGTAGCGATCGGAACTTTTGATTTCAAAGGTTCGCATGGCGTTTTGACGGGTGTTTTTGACAGCAATGATCTTTCTTTGACTATCGACGGCACATATAACGAGGAAGTCAATGGCGGACAGCTGTATTATGATCAAAAAAGAAAAGTCCTCTATGTCTGTGATGAGACCAACGGCCATATCGTCAAAGGCGGAGGTGGTAGGATCTATGCCTATCGGGCAAAGGAAGGCAAACTTGTATTACTGAATTATATCGATACCTTGTTGACCAAGACCTGTTACTGTCATCTGAATCATGATGGCAGCTATCTGATGTATGCCAATCACACTGATCGACAGATCGCGACAAAAGTAAGAAAAAAGGAGAACGGCGAATTTGAAAGCGTCCTTATTTCCGATGATGGTGGTGTAGGACTGATCTCGATAAACGAAGATGGCAGTCTGAACAAGATCTGTGACATGGTCCTGTATCAGGGTTTCGTCAAAGATGGCAAGTATCGTCAGCCGCATTGTCACAGCATCAATTCGCCCGACGGGAAGATCTTTTATACCTGTGACAAGGGTTTGGATAAAATCTACAGCTACAAAATTGATGAAGAAAAAGGAAAGATCATTCAGCTGGCTGTCAAAGATATGAAGGAGTTTACGGCTCCCCGCTATACGGCTTTTCATCCGAGGTTGCCTGTCATGTATGAAAACAACGAGACCAGCAATGAATTGTTTGCGTTTGTCTATGATAAAGAAAGCGGAAACTTGACAGAGATAGACAGACAATTGTTGTTGACGGATCCGGGCATCCATATGCCGTCCGATCTGCAGGTGGATCACAAGGGCAAATATCTCTTTGCCTGTACCCGCAACGTCAATAAACTGGTGTCTTTCGCTATTAATGAAGATGGCACTTTGCGGAAAAAGAAGGAATATGATACCGGCAAACATGCTTTGCGCTGTCTTAGTATCACTAAGGATGATGTCTATCTGTTTGGCATGTCACATAAAGAAGATACTATCCTCATCTATGGAATCAAAGAGGATGGTGATCTTATCCTGCTGAAGGAAGCCGATGCCATAGCGGCGGGCTGTCTTTGTTTCCTTGACTGATGAAACAGGCTGAAAAGGCCTGTTTTTTTCGTGTTTGCGAAGTTTTGTACAGGAGAAAATCGGGATCGATACGATATAATGGAAACAGAGAAATATGAAGATATTCAATTATCAAGCGGTCATCCTTTCCATCCTTTTTGCGAATCTTTCGACTATCAATGGTTCGGTCTTTTCGGATCATACCGGTTTAAGTCTGAAGACGATCAGAAAGGAAATGGATGATCTGAATCTAATATGTAACGAAAACGGCTGCAATATCATCTCTCATCCGGGCAGCGGTTATGAACTCGACGTGCTTGATCGGGATGTTTTCCGCCGTTTCCGTAATCAGGTCGAAAGACAATATCGGAACTCTTTCTTCTATGAGGATGTTCAGGACGAGAGGATCCACTATATCATCAGACGCCTTTTATGCCGCAGGAATCTGTATATCAACGATCTGATGGATGAATGCAACTGTTCGGAATCTTCGATCAGAAGGGATATGGCCGGTATCAAGGAGATGCTGGCGAAATATAAACTGACACTGATCAACCGTACTAATAAAGGTATGTCTTTAGAAGGTGACGAGTGGCATATCAGAGTGGCTTTCATCAGAGAAAACTACTACTATCTGAAGATGAACAGGGTCTACTTCTTAGATGACGATAAGGAATTCGAGAAGCTGATCAGCTATGACAAAAAGACACTGGATGAGCTATCAAGTACTGTCAAGGATGTCTTACGTGAACATCAATATTATCTTTCTCATTCGTGCATCAGCCGTTTTTCAGTCCTGCTGTGTGTGAGCGTGATCCGTCAGCGGCACGAAAATGAACTGCTCGATACTTTCAAGGGACTGGATCTTTCACAAGAGGAAAATATCATCAAAGATATCCTGGCCCGCTTCAGATTATTTAACCGCGTGGAGTTTTCAGCCAAGGGTCTTGCCTATCTGGCGATCATGCTTAGGGGATCAAGGCTTCTGAAGTTCAATACGGAGTTCCTTCTGTTGCCCGATAAAGAAGAGATTCAGGCGATCGTGGATGGTTTTCTGCTGAAACTGAGATCGATCTATAACCTGCATGATGCGGATGTAACGGCCCTGTATAAGGACCTGTGCGGAGCCATCTATCAGCTCAAATATCTGGGCATGATCGATATGCACGAACACGAAAAGAATATCAATGAATTCACCAGGGATTCTTTGTTCAATCTGGATCTGGCTTCACTTTTGTACATGTATTTAAAAAACGAAAGGCATTTCAATTGCGACAAATGTGACGTTGCCATTCTTTATCACATTTTCATCAATTTTAACCTGTATCGTAATGAAGCCATTAGAAGAAAGATCCTGGTCATGGCTGATAAGGGCTATTTCTATGCCCGTTCGATCGCCAATCTGATGAACAGCCGCAACAGTGTCGATATCGTCGAATATATACCGCGCGACTACATGCGGATATATGATGAGGAGATAGTGACTTATGACGGGATATTGACCGATATCGAAGAACTGAAACAAAGATTTCCGGATAAGACTTTCGCCTCTCTGAATCTGCATCGTTCAGCCAAACGGATCGCCAATATCTCTCAATATTTCGTTTTGAATAAGTCGGATTTTGCCCGGATCTTTTCCATTGACGATATCTTTTATGCCGAGAAGATCAGAAATGAGGAAGATATCCTTAATTATGTCAAGGAGGTCGTGCTTGAGGGCTATGACGGGGCCGAGAGTTTCATTCTGGAAGCAAAGATTAAGGCCGGTATCTTTGGCAACTTCAAGACCAACAACACATATGTGGTGAGTTCATACAACGATTATCTCGATGAGACACTGGTCAGACTCGTTTTTCTGGACAAGACCATCAGGATCGCAAATCACAACGTCAATAAGATCCTGATCTTCAATTTTAAGGACAACGATATGTTTACCAGGACTTCGATCATGAACCTGGCTTCCAGGGTCCTTCATTCGCAGAACACTTTCATCAATTACGATCGGGAAAGAGATTATCGCAATTTCTTCTCCCTGATGTACGGGGATATCGATTAGAAAAGTTTTTAAAGGAAATTTCTATGATTGGCGGCTTGTCCGCCTTTTTTGTGTGAAACCGCTTTCTCAAAATTCGCTTGGAAAGGGAAAATCTTGAATCAGTGTTGAATCGTGTGAATTCTATCATATAGGTAGTGAAGGAGAATCTAGAATTATGATCACTTTTATCCGCGTAGATGACCGTCTTATCCATGGACAGTGTCAGACTAAGATCATTCCTATGAACAGTATCAATCGTGTTATCGGTGTCGATGATGCGACAGCCAATAATCCGATGTTGAAGAAGATCTTCGAAATGGCGGCTCCGGCCGGCGTCAGAGTCACAGTCCATAACTTCGAAGACGCCTTGACTCCGATCTCCAAGTGCATGGTCAACGACAAGCGTACGCTGATCATCACCAGAAGACCTTCAACGCTGGTAAAACTCTATGACAGACTGCCCGACTTATACAAGGAAGTCAATATTGCCAATATCCCGCAGGAAAATGAAGGTTTCCTGATCCGCAAGGATATCTGGATCGACAACGAGCAGTTACAAGCCATCAAGGAACTCGATAAGAAGGGCGTCAATCTGTTCTTCCAGCAGTTCCCGGGTGACGGCGCTGACAACTTCTACTGGAAGGATGTAAAGGGCAAATACGAATAAGGCATTAAAGTATTTCAAAAACTTTAATCATAAAGAAAGGGAGGATAAATACTTATGCAAATTTCCGTCTTGCAAGCTCTCTTATTGGGATTGTTTGCATTTCTGATTGGTACCAGTTTGTTCCCGTTGGGCTGGCTGAGCCAGAACATCATGAACAAGCCGCTGATCACTTCCGCTATCATCGGTCTCATCATGGGCGATGTCAAGACAGCTATCCTGGTAGGTGTTCCTATTCAGGCTGTCAATATCGGTCAGATGGCTATCGGCGGCGTCTCCACGCTGCCAAGGATCGATACCTCACTGTGGTTCGCTCTGCCTATCATGCTGGCTACCGGAAACAAGGATGTTGAGACCTTATTCACGGAAACGCTGGCTATCTGCTACGCTTTCGTTCCGGTAAACGATATTCTCGGTACTGTCGGTAACATGGTCAAGGTCGCTATCCTGCACAAACAGGACGATATGATCGAAAAAGGCCATATCTCCGATATGTGGTGGTTCCCGATCTTCGGTCATATCTGGACTTTCGTTCAGAACTTCGTGATCGTCGTGATCTTCTGCCTGGTCGGTTCCAATGTCGTTATGGCTATCGTCAATGCGATTCCGCCGCAGGTCAACAAGATCATGTCTACTTTCACAGGTCTGTTACCGGCTATCGGTTTCATGGTCCTGATGGTAACCCTTATCCACTCTCCGTTACAGTGGATCTACTTCCTGTTCGGTTTCATTCTGGCCGCCGGTTTAGGCTGGAGCACGGTCGCGATCACGATCGTAGGCTGCGTCGTCGGTTACCTGGTCTTCCAGTTCACGCCGTCTAAGCAGGCTTTAGCAGTAGAGGAGGACGATGACTAATGTCAGAGATTGAAAGATTAGAATCCTTAAAGAGTAATAAGAAATTCGTCAACGATGCGTTCTGGGGCTATGTCTGGGGCGTACCGATGAACTTCACGCGTGAGCGTATGTTGGGCTGTTCGATGGTCATCATGCTGGCAAAAGTCGCTAACCAGATCTATCCCAACGACATCGAAAAGCAGAAAGAGATGTGCCGCAACCATGAGAACTTCTTCAATACCCAGCAGGGTCTTGGTGCTGTCATTTACGGTATCGTCTTAGGTATGGAAGTTGAAAGAGCGAAGGATCCTTCGATCTCCAATGACCTGATCCAGTCCATCAAACAGGCACTTGCCGGTCCTCTGGCCGGTCTGGGTGACTCTTTGATCCAGGCATTACTTACCCCGATCCTCATCTCTATCGGTATGGGCTTATCCGCCAACACCGGTTCGATCATGGGTCCGTTATTCATGTTTGCTTCCTACACGGCTATCAACACGGCTCTGTCCTATGGCCTTTACAAGGTAGGCTTCAGCTCAGGTATCGCCGGTGCTGAACTGCTGATGGGTTCCGATCTGAAGGATCGTGCCATCGCCGGTTTCGAAGCTCTGGGTATCATCGTCATCGGTGGTGTCTTAGCCGGTATCATGAACGTCAGAACGGCTTTAGTCGCTACGGTTGGCGAAACCGTTGTCAATCTGCAGACAGACGTCTTGGATGCATTCTTCCCGAAACTCTTATCGCTGGCAGTCTGCTTCATCGTCTACTATCTGGTCAAGAAGAAGAACTGGTCTGCTACCAAGATCATGTTATGGATGATCCCGGTCGCTGCTATCGGTTATCTGACGACGATCTTAGCTTAATTAAATAATAATTAGCTTAATTATCTGATTAAAAAGGAAGACAGTTATGATCCGCTTAAAATATAAGCTTACGGAAGAAGAAGCTGTAAAGTATTATGAAATGATCGGCTCCAATGCCAGAGAAACCAAGATGGCCCGCGCCTTTGCGATCATCTGGTTCCCCGCATTGCTTGTCGCATTGCTGATAGCTTTGAAGCTTTACCGTTCTTATATCTGGATAGGGGTCGCTGTCTTCCTTTCCATTATCTGGGCGATGTTCTTTGCCCCATGGATGTTCCGCGATGTCGTCAGGACGGCTGCCCAAAGACAGATGAAAGAAAAGGGCTTTGTCCGCGAAACGATCGAAGTTATCGATAAGGACGGCATGCTGAATATCAACGGTGTCGACAAAAAGCCCGGTAACTACATCGCTTATTATGATCTGTTCGTCGTCGCTTTTGCCGATGACAGCACCCTGATCGTTCCGGAAAGAGCCTTTGAAGGTGATGAAGAGAAAATGCAGCAGTTCATGAAAGATGTAGTGATCGCCTGCGGCGAAGAATAGAATGGCTTTCATTCTTAGAAACAAAAGAAAGATCTTAGTCATCATTCTGTTTGTGATCTGTGCATTGCTGGTTTATAGAAGCAGCATATCGTTAAAGGGAGACCGGATCACGGGATTGAAACAGCTTAATCCTGCCGGTATCAGTTTCAAGGTGAAAAATACTGATCATGATGGAGACTATGAACTTCCGCTTAATGGCGCTTATGATTATTTTGAACTTTTGAAAGAAGCTGATTATGAAAAAGCCGAGGCATCTGCTTTTGAATCAGAAACAGAAGGCATCGAGTTAACATTTGATGGATCCGACGCCCAAGGCAATAAGATCCAAATCATCATCAAGGGATATCAGCTGATGTCCATCACTTTACAAGAAAAAACCGAATTTTACAAAATGACCCACAAAACAGTTGAGCAGACGCAGAGATTGTTGCGTGCCAGCAATATCATTCTGGATATCATTCAGAATGGCCAATAATCAATTTGTCAGATAAGCTGTTTATGCAGCTTTTATATTTTATAAAGAAAGAAGGAGAACAATATGCCTGGAAGATTAGAAAACGGAAAAGACATCAACTCGATCCCAAGACCCATTAACACGAATATCAAATCGAGAAAAAGGATCCACGAAGCGGAACATCCGGTCCGCTGGTCCTTTATGAAGATCTTAAGAGAGTATTCGACTTTAAGAGAATTCTATCCCGAGATCAATCCTTATACGGAGTGCTACAAGGTCAGAGACAATACCTGGGCTTTATACAACGATTCTTTTGATGGCGTCGGCGATGTCTGGATGTATCTGATCAACGGTCCTGAAAAGGCGATGATCATCGATACTTCCTTCGGAGTCGGTGATCTGAAAGGCCTGATCAAACATCTCTGTGGCGATAAGGAGATCGTTGTTGCCAATACGCACAGCCATTTCGATCACGCCTATGGCAATGCGCAATTTGGCAAGGCTTATTGTCATGAATATGAAGTTCCTGACATGGAAACCAAAAATAATCCTCACATCTGGGATTATCTCTTCAATCAGGAAGACCATCCGGTGATGGTTGCCGGAGAAGAGGTCGCCCCGGGCGAACCTTTATATACCGAGTTTGACAAAAACGATCTGATCAAGTACCAGCCTTGGGAGATCAGCGGTATTCCCAATCACTATGAATTTGATCTGGGCGGTGGCTATATCGTAGAAGCAATACTGCTGCCGGGTCATACGGCTGGCCAGTGCGGTTACTACGATCATCAGACGGGCTGCTTCTTTGTCGGTGATCTGACCGGTATCGGCGGCAAACCTAAAGGAGCGCCTTATCGGGAGATGTGCACGGTGGAAGCTATGCACGATGAACTGGAAAAGCTGCAGCCGGAACTCGGTAAGTTTAGCGGCGTTTTCCCGGGACACGGAGCCTGGGACGTCCATCCGATCAGCCTTAGGTATCTTTATGAGACGACTTGCCAGATCTTAAAGGATCCGTTCAACTACGACACGGTCAGAGAATTTGAAAGACAGGGCGTCAAGATGGTATCCGCTACCAAGAATATCCACCAGTGGACGGCCTTAAGATACAATCCGAATATGGTCACCAAAGCTCAGGTCAGAGCCGACGAGGAGAAAGAATAATGCAAAGCATATTACTGATAAGCCATGGCCAGATGGCCAATGGTGTCAAAGACGCCTTAAGCATGTTTTTCGGTAAGGATGTAAAACAGCTGGAATCGCTGGCCTTGCTTCCGGAGATGGGTGCCGATGAATTCGGGGCTCAGATCAAGGAAAAGCTGGAAGAATTAAAAAGTGAAGAAGGGACTATCATCTTTGCGGACGTTTTAGGTGGTACGCCTTACAATCAGGCTTCGCTGCTGTTAAATGAAAAGACCGATCTGATCGTCGGCATGAATCTGCCGATGCTGATGGAATTTCTGGCGACCAGGGAATATGATGTGATCGGCGTTGATCATCTGCTGGATGTCGGAAAACAGGGCATTATTTCCGTCAAGTCGCTGATGGAAGCCGACAGTGAAGAGGTCGATGATGATTAAAGCACAGGGTGTCAGGCTATGCCTGACACCTACTTATCTGCCGTTCTATCTGACCGGTTATAAAACACCGATCAGAAAACTGCCGGCGCAAGGTGTCCATGACGATATCTATGCTCAGATCTCTCTGATCGATGTTGACGGGAAAAAACTTTTCCTGTTTTCAACCGACTGGATCTCCGTCGAAGAATGTTTCTATGAGGAACTTTCGGATAAACTTCATGAGAAATACGGTATCGATAAGAAACTGGTCTTAGTTTCAGCGACTCACAATCACCAGTCGGTAGGCGATCAGATGAAACAGAATGAACATTTCAACCAGGGCTATTATGACTGGATCATTCAAAGGGCTATTGAGTTGTATGAGGTCTGCGAAAATTCTTTGGAAGAAGTGGAAGTCTATTTCGGCAAGAAAGTCATTGAAGGCTATTACGCCTCCAGAGTTCTGGATAATACGCTGGCGGATAATGAGGTGATCCTGCTTGAATTGAGAAACAAAGACGGAAAGGCCGTTTCCGCTATCTGCAACTGGGCAGTTCATTCCACGGCTTTGACGCCCAACAATGCTTTATTGACAGGCGAATTCGCCCAGAATACGGCTAAAGAATATCAGAAACTAAAAGGCTATTATCCCCACATGATCGTCGGTGCCGCCGGTGACTGTTCGACCAGGGCGACCAGGCAGGGCAATGATTATCAGGAACTCGATCGTATCGCCAAGGGTATGGCCAATGAGATCGCAAAGATCGAAGTCAAGGAAAAACTTGAATTGAATTTTGAATCGATCTCATCGATAACGCATCATGTCGATGTAGCGATCGACCATGATGATGTGATGACAAAGATCAAAGAAAGTGAGGAAGAACTTAAGACGGCTACGGATTTCGATCGGATCAAGGTCCTGAAATCGATGATGCCGGCTCTTCAAAAGCTCTCAAAGCTTGATAGAGCAGTGGCTGACTGGTTTGCGGATGATATCAAACTGGGCGATCTGGAGATCGTAGTGACGCCGGCGGAACTTGCCAGCAAATTCGGTTTAGGCATCAAATCTGCCTCGAAGGCGAAATGCTGCCTGATCTTTGGTTATACTAATGGTAAGGCGGGTTATCTGTTCCCGAAAGAACTATATGGCCTGACCTTTGAGACCATTTCCTCCGGGATTCCGGCGGAAGAGGTCGAAGCGTATATCGCGAAGATAATGGAGATGATTTGAGATGACTGATACTAATTACATTGAAAGAAAAAATATCGTTTGTGATGGCGTTTTCATTGGAACGCTCAACTTTAAGCCTTTAGGAGCGATTGGCTTTGTGACGATCCTGGGAGCGGCTTTGATCATGCTCAGGACGCAGATCCCGATCATTATCGGCATTCTGCTGATTTTACTGGGAATCGTAGCCTTTTTTGCAATCAAAGACAAGAAGCTGATCGATTTCTATTCCGATGCGGCTGTCATCTATGATCCGCAGGATAATGACAGAGCCTACAAACTTGATTATGAGGATCTCGATTACTGGTCTGTCGATTCGGCCAACAGAGTCATATTCTTCGTTCTTAAAGACGAAAGAGTGATCAGGATCGATTCGATGCGCTATGTCCACGCCTACAATCTGCTGGCTAAGACGATACCGGGCAAGAAAGAAAGATCGAGACTGGAAAAGTTCAGAAATAAGAGTAAAGAAGGAAAGGATACGAAATGAGAAAGAGATTAGTTTACAGATGCGATGATGTCGGTTATACACCGGCTTATGATATGGGTATCTTCGATGTCTTTGACGGCAATATCGGTACAGCGGCTGATATCATGTTCGATGCCTGCCACGCTAAGGAAGCTTTGGAGTTCGTCAAAGAAAGACCCTGGCTCTCCGTGGGTTGGCATAGACATCTCTGGGAAGCACCCGTCCTTTCACCGGAAGAAGTTCCTTCGATGGTCGATGAAGAAGGACGTTTCAAATGGCGTCACAGAAAAGCCTACCTGATGGATGAAGTCACCTATGAAGATGCCTACAAGGAATTTAAGGCGGAGATGGATCTGTGCTATTCCGTTTTAGGAAAATATCCTGATGTCACTTCGATCAGAGGAGGTGGCAATGAATTGGAAAGAGCCTACAAGGATGTCGTGGAGGAATGCGGAATCGTTTATAACTTCTTCGTCAATGATCCTAACAATAATAAATTCAGGGCTGACAGAGGTGGAAGAGCTCCCGGGCCGCAGGCAATCGTTGATCCCAAATGGGAAGACAGGCATATCATCTCGGCCGATGTTCAACCCGATAAGGGCTTCAAACTGGAGTTTCTGGATGATTTTGAACCATTGGTCAAACTGACAGCCTTGAAATGGACGGATGCTGAAGAGATCTATTTCTACGGCTGCCACCCCGGTTTCCTGGATGCCCATATCTATGCGGAATCCACCAGCACACTGCATCGTCTGAAGGAATACAGGGATGCCCTGTCCGAGGAATATAAAAACTGGCTGATAAGCAATAAGGTCGAACTGATTAACTTCCGTGATGCCTTATATGGCACCAACGAATTCCAGGATCACCTGAAGCAGATCGATTCACCGCTGTGGATCGGCAATATGTAAGATGAGAAGGTCGCAAGGCCTTCTTTTTAAAATTCTATATCAAGAAAAAAACCCGGTTCATCAAGCCGGGTCTTTCTCGAAAAGGGGTTCATATATAAGAGAGGGGAATTCTCACTTATTGTTGTTTTCAAAGTTGTATTCGATATCCTCGATCTGTTTTCTGGTACACCAGACAAATATCACGCCCAGGATCACGGGGATCGTCATGACTGTCCACATGATCGGCGTATAACCGAAGGTATTGGCGACCACACCGCAGACGTAGGGTCCGACCAGGGTCGCTGCATCCATGGCAATGTAGTTGGTGGAAGAAGCGGATCCGCGTTTGGTCGTATCGACCGATTTCATGCACAGCGACTGGACGGCAGGTTGCGTTGCACCATAGCCGCAGGCATTGATCGCACCGACGATCAGCAGCATGATCAGTGACTTTGACTGGCCGATCAGATAAAGCGAGATGGCCGTCATCAACAGTGAAGGGATCGCCACTTTGACGAAACCGTATTTGTCGGTCAGTTTGCCGATAAGCGGCCTTGTCGCCAGCATCGTGATAGCATAGACCGTAAAATACAAGCTGGAATTGGGAATGCCTCTTTCTTCGGCATACACCAGCAGGAAAGCATTTATCGCATTGAAACCGATGGCGATCAAAAAGGTGATCATGGCTGGTACGAAAGCTTCTTTAGCGACCATCGTATCAAAACGAAGGACGAATTTACCGGTCCCGGAATTGGGGACTTTGACGATCGCCTGAACAAGTACGATCGTGGCATAAAGGATCAATCCTGCGACGACATATGTGGCATTATAGCCGATGAAATCGCGAAGGGTTACACCGATTGTCGGGCCGATAGCCTGGGAAACGGTCTGAGCCAGGGCGTAGACAGCCATACCGGAAGAGAACTGTTTCTTGGGGATGACTTCCGAAACGATAGCCATCAGACAGGCATTGCCGAAGGCATTGCCCATACCCTGTATCAGTCTGAAGATCATCAGGACGGTAATCAGGTCGATATGGGTGATCGAAGAGACAATTGGAGACAGACCAAAGCCGATATAGGCTGTTCCGAAGAAGAACAGCGCCAGCTGTAAAAGTCTTTTGCGATCATAGGCCGTCATGGCCGGACCGGCGATGAAACGCATGATCAGGGCCGTCATGGCAAACAGAGACATCAGAGTGCCGATCTTATCGGCCGGGGCACCGTTTGCCTTGGCATATAATGACAGCAGTGAGTTGGACATCTGGGTCGACAGATTCATCAGACCGCTGGTTATGAATAAACTGATAAACATCGGATTCCATAGTTTTTCCGGTATTTCAAAGTTCTTTTTTTCTGACATAAGCTTTTCCACCTTATCTGCTTCTATTATCGAAAAAACGAAAGGGTTATCACATTCAATATTTTCGTTAATAAACGGTATTTTTCTGTATCGTTATTTCACTCACAATCTTCCTTAAACAAACACCAAATATGAAGTATTGACGATTGCCGCTTTTCATATAATCAGGATGTATCAAAGGGGGAGCGTTATGAAAAAACAAATGGATCTTACGCAAGGAAATATCGTGAAAGTATTACTGGCTTTTGCGGTTCCTTTATTTATAGGACAGCTGTTTCAGACTTTGTATCACAGCGTCGACTCGATCGTTGTCGGCAACTTCGTATCTTCCGATGCTCTGGCGGCAGTCAACGCCTCTTCCAGCATCTCCAATACCCTGGTCGGTTTCTTTACCGGACTGGCGGCGGGAGCCGGCGTCATTTTTGCGAAATACTACGGAGCCAAGGATCATGAAAGACTGCATGAAGCGATCCAGACGACGATGACTTTTACACTTATCGCCGGAACTATCGTGGCTTTGATCGGTGTGGTCTTTGCCAAGGAATTTTTGACTCTGATGAAGGTTGATGCCAGCATCTTTGAAGCGGCGACAGCCTACTTGCGGATCTACATGTTCGGCGTCTTGTTTACGGCCGTCTACAATGTCGGAGCAGGTGTCGTCAGAGGAGTCGGCGATTCCATGAGTCCGTTCTATCAGCTGGTGATCTCTTCGGTTGCCAATATCGTTTTGGACTTACTGTTTGTCGTAGTTTTCAAATTGGGTGTCAACGGTGTCGGTTTTGCGACCGTCATCGCCCAGTTCATCTCGGTGGCTATGGTCTTCAAACGGATGATGGAACTGGATGAGAGCTATGCCTTGAAACTTAATGAGATGCATATCAGCTTCCCGGTCTTAAAGGAAGTTTTGGCTCTGGGTCTGCCGGCGGCGATCCAGTCGAGCATCACTTCCATCGGTAATCTTTTCACTCATCGCTATATCAACGGTTTCGGTAAGGCGGCAACGGCGGGCATTCCGACCGGTCAGAAGATCGACCAGTTTGCCCAGCTGGCCTGCAAGGGCGTAGGTCTGGCGATCCCGACTTTCATCGCTCAGAATATCGGTGCCAAGAAGTATGATCGTGCCGTTAAGGGCGTTTCGGTCTCCGTTTGGCTGGTCATGGTTTTGACCATCATCCCGGGTTTCGTAGTTCTGATCTTTGCGCCGCAGCTGGCCAGGATCTTCACACCGGATGAAGAAGTCATCGCGGTCATCGTCGGCTTCTTAAGGACTGTCATGCCGTTCTATGCTTTCATGGGCCTCAACCAGGTCTTCTCCGGCATCATCAAAGGTTTCCACGAGGCGACTTTCGACATGATCAACAACATCTTCTCAATGGTCTTTGTCAGACAGATGTGGCTCTATCTTTCTTTGAAAGCCAACCATGTCATTGAAAACATCTTCTGGTGCTATCCTCTGACCTGGGCCTGTGCCGGTCTGTTGGGTCTGGCCTACTATGAGATAAAGGTCAAGAAGAAGATGAAGGCTTTGCATGAAGAAAATAAGGAAGGTGATCTGTAAAACGGATCACTTCTTTTGTCTGCGTTACTTTTTGACACATAGTTTTGTTTAAAGATTTCTAAAATAAAAGTGAAAGAGAGAAAAAATATGAAAGTATATGAGGTAATCGAAAAGATCAAGGAATGGCATCAGCCCTATATCGAGCAGGAAAAGACCAGGGATATCTATCTGTGCGGCGATCCGCAAACGGAGTGTAGAGGTGTTGCGGTCACCTGCGCCTGTACCCTGGAAGTCATGCACAAGGCCGTAGAGAAGGGGATCAACCTGATCATCTCGCACGAAGGCATCACCTACAACTACGAAAAGAAATACCAGAGAGATGAATTCAAAAACGAGACCCTGTTAGAAAAACTAAATTACGCTAAAGAACATGACCTCGTCGTCTGGCGTGATCACGACCATATGCACGGTACCTTCTTAAGAGAAGAGAATCGCCGTCTGCGTCATGATATGATCTTCTATGGCACAATGAAGGAATTGGGCTGGGAAGAGTATCTGACAGGCGATGAGCTCAAGCCTTTACTGTTCAAAGTTCCGGAAATGTCGGCTCGGGAATTCGGTCAGCAGCTGATCAAGGCCTGGAACCTCAATGGACTAAGGATTGTGGGCGATCTTGATGGCCGTGTTTCTACTGTCTACATCGTCGAACATGTCATTGCCGGCAAGTTCGATGACTACGATCTGGGCAAGATCGATATGGCTGAAGACATCGATGCCTTCATTCCGCTGGAGATCGTCGATTATACACTGACTTCCTATGTCAGAGACGCCGCCTATCTGGGCAAAAACAAGATCATATATGAAATGGGCCACTTCAATGCCGAAGAGCTGGGCATGAAATATCTGGCCAGGGTCTTGCCGGAAGTTTTGGGCATGGATGTGGAATTCATCCAGTCGGGCGATACTTTCAATTATCTGATTAGAGAATAGAAACAAGTCGGGAAACCGGCTTTTGTGATGCGATAATTAAGAAGCTCATAGACTAAAATGATAGAATATTTATTGTAGCAACAAGAGGTTTTATTATGACAGAAATTTATGATGTAGCAGTAGTGGGCGGGGGTCCGGCAGGACTGACGGCAGCTTTATATGCTTTGCGCAACGGCAAGAGCGTCATGGTGATCGAGAAGTCCGTTTTCGGCGGACAGATCGTCAATTCACCCAAAGTTGAAAACATCCCCGGTTTTCTTTCGATCTCGGGTGATGAGTTCGGCGATCTGATGCTGGACCAGGTGATGAAGCAGGGCGGCGAAGTTTGTTTCGATGAGGCTTTGAAAGTGGAAAGCGACGGTCAATTGGCGACTGTAACTCTGGATATGGGTGAACCCATCCAGGCAAAGACCGTGATCCTGGCGACGGGTACGACCCATCGCACCTTAGGCCTGCCGCATGAAGAAGAGCTCATCGGCAAGAACATCCACTTCTGTGCAGTCTGTGACGGCAACTTTTATAAAGACAAGACGGTAGTCATGGTGGGTGGCGGCAATTCGGCTTTCGTCGAAACCAGCCATCTCTTGGATATCGTTGAGAAAGTGATCATGTTGCAGGATATGCCGTATTTTACCGGCGAAAAGAAACTGCTGGACTCCGTCTTAAGCAAGCCCAATCTGGAAGCTCATGTTTCCACTAAAGTATTGGGTTATGAGCTTAGTGACGGTAAGCTTGTCGGCGTCAGATATCTGGAGAATGGGGAAGAAAAGCTCGTTTCCTGTGACGGTGTCTTCCTGGCTGTCGGACTCATCCCGGATAACGGCCATTTTGAAAACGTGGCAAAGCTTGATGAAAGGGGCTATTTCGCTTCCGATGAAAATGGTACGACTATGACGAAAAACGTCTTTGTGGCCGGCGATTGTAGAAACAAAGCTCTAAGGCAAGTCGCGACGGCTTGTGCCGATGGGGCCAATGCCGCTATCATGGCTTGTAACCTGTTGCGTTAGTTATAAAAATCAATTGGTACTAAAAAAGCTTTCCGTGAGGAAAGCTTTTTGTCTGGCTTATTGTTTATTCCGCTTCCTTGAACAGGATATCGGGATAAGTTCCGTTATCTTTAAGAGCCTGGATCTTGGCCATGACCGTCGGTTTGTCTTCCTTGTAGGTGACACCGAACCAGGAATCTTCGGAGGTCAGAACTTTGACCTTGCATTCGCCTTTGTCGACCATCAAACCGACATGGTTGGGCAATAATGCTTCGTATTTGAGCGGATTGTTGATGACGCCGATCGGCAGTTCATAAGTGAAGATGTTCTGCAGCTTACTGATGACGGAGGGACCAAAGCCCCAGAAGTTCATGGAGACCGGAGTACCCAGTTCCAATGGCTTGTATTGTCCATCTTCTTCAAACAGGACACCGTCGTGGTTCTCGTTCCACTTGATGTTCATGATCTCTTTGATGCTGGTGAGGAAGTCCTCGTCGTTTTTCTGGCAGACGCCTCTGGTGACGGTACCGTTGTCGCTGAGCGTATTCTCGACTTTGTAGCCGACCATGCAATAGGTGTCTTCACTGATACCGTTATGGAAGAAGGAAATGACTTTTTCGAAAGCATCCTTGCCATAGAAGTCGTCGGCGTTGCAGACGATGAACGGGTCGTCTTTCAAGATGTTGCGGCAACTAAGAAGAGCGTGGGTGGTGCCCCAAGGTTTGACTCTTTCCACCGGGATCGTGACATCGTCAGGGATGTCTTTGAGGTCCTGGAAGGCATATTCGACTTCGATATAGGGCCTGATCTTTTTGATGAGCGATTCTTCAAAAGCTTCCTGATGTTCCTTTTTGATGATCAGTACGACTTTCTTGAAACCGGCTCTGATGGCATCGAAGATCGTGAATTCGATGATCGGTTCATTATGGTTTCCAACACCGTCGATCTGCTTAAGTCCGCCATAACGGGAACCCATACCGGCAGCCAAAATAACAAGTGTTTCTTTCATTGCAAATCCTCCTGCTTTCGCATTTATTATATAATGAAAATGTAGATATAAGGAGCACAATAATATGGAAAAATATGTCTTAGCAATCGACCAGGGGACCACCAGTACCAGGGCTATCATTTTCGACAGCCACCAGCAGGTCGTCAAGGTCGCCCAGAAGGAGATCACCAATTTCTTCCCGCAGCCGGGCTGGGTGGAACAGGATGCCAACGAGATCTGGCTGTCGACTTTGGCGGTCATCGCGCAGATCTTCGACGGGGGACAGATCAAGCCGGAACAGATCGTTTCGATCGGTATCTCCAACCAGCGTGAGACGACAGTCGTCTGGGATGCCAAGACGGGTCTTCCGGTCTATCGGGCCATCGTGTGGCAGTCCCGTCAGACTTCGCAGATCGTCGATGAGTTAAAAGCTCAGGGGCTGGAACCTTTCATCAAGGAAAAGACCGGTCTGGTCCTTGACCCGTACTTCTCAGCCTCCAAGATCAAGTGGATCAGGGAGAATGTGGAAGGGGCCAAAGAGAATAAAGACCTCCTCTTCGGTACGATCGATACCTTCTTATTGTGGAAGTTTACCTGCGGACAGGTCCATGCCACGGATGTGACCAATGCTTCCAGGACCTTATTATTCAATATCCATACTTTGAACTGGGATCAGGAACTGCTTGATCTGTTTGATATCCCGGCTTCGATGCTTCCGGAAATCAAAGATACTTCCGGTATCTTCGGTGACATCGATCCGCGCCACTTTTTCAACCACAGCTGTCCGATCGCTGCGATGGTCGGTGACCAGCAGGCGGCCTTGTTTGGCGAATCCTGCTTTGAAAGATCAAGTGTCAAGAATACCTATGGTACCGGCGGCTTCATCCTGGTCAATACCGGTGATGAGGCGATCATTTCCAAATATGGTCTGCTTTCAACGGTGGCCTGGAAGATAGGGGAAGAAGTCAAGTACGCTCTGGAAGGTTCGATCTTCGTTTCGGGTTCACTTATTCAGTGGTTAAGAGATGAGATGAAGTTCTTTGTAGAGGCCAGGGATTCCGAAGAACTTGCCAGGACCGTAGAGGATTCCGGTGGTGTCATGATCGTTCCGGCTTTCACGGGACTTGGTGCTCCTTACTGGAACGATAAATGCAAGGGTGCGATCTTCGGTCTGACCAGAGGTACCAGTCGCGGACATCTGGCCAGAGCCTGTATCGAGGCGATGGCTTATCAGTCCAAGGATCTGATCAAGGTCATGGAAGAAGATCTCAATGAAAAGATCAGTTTCATCAAGGTCGACGGTGGCGCCAGTGTCAATAAGCTACTGGTTCAGTTCCAGTCGGATATCCTGGAGATCCCGGTCATCAGACCGGTACTGCCGGAGACGACGGCTTTAGGGGCAGCCAGACTGGCCGGTCTGGCAGTCGGCTACTATTCCTTTGAAGATTTCAAGGAAGAGGACGATCAGCGCTATGAACCGCAGATGGATCATGAAGAAGTCGAAAGACTCTATGACAAGTGGCAAAAGGCGATAAAGGCCACCCAGGAGTTTTAAGACATGAAAGTACTGTTCATCAACGGTTCACCCCATCCCAAAGGGACGACCAACAGAGCTTTGAGTGAAGTTGAGAATATCCTGAATAAAGAGGGCATCGAAACTATCTGGGTCAATGTGCCTCACGATTGTGCCTCCTGTATGGCCTGCGGCTATTGTCATAGGACAAAAGAAGGCTGCATCAAAAAGGACGTCGTCAATCAGATCTACGAACTGCTCGATGAGGCCGATGGCCTGATCGTCGGTTCACCCGTCTACTATGCCGGACCAAGTGGATCATTACTGTCATTTCTTGATAGATTATTCTATTCCTATCCGCATAAATCATCATTGAACATGAAAGCGGCAGCCTGTATCTCCAATTCCCGTCGGGCGGGCAACATCACGACCAACGATGTGATCGAAAAGTTCTTCTCGATCTCCGGAATGGCTATCATCACTTCAACATACTGGAACGATTCCCATGGCTTTACGCCGGAAGATGCTGAAAAAGATGAAGAAGCGATGCAGACCATGCGCAATCTGGGTCGCAACATGGCCTATTATCTCAAGATGCGTGAGATGGCAAAAGAAAAAGGTCTTGAAGGACCTGAAATCGAAAAAGGAAACAGCACTCATTTTATCAGATAAAAGAAGAGATCCGTAATCAGCGGATCTCTAATTGTTTAAAGGTCTTGACCAGATCGTCATGGATGACGATGTCACATTGCGAGTCGTAGGATGTGGCGTCTCGGTTGATGATGGCCAGCTTGTCGCCACGGAAGTAGCGGATGAAGGAAGCGGCCGGATAGACGACTAAGGAAGTGCCGCAGACGACCAGCAGGTCGGCATTGGCGATGGCGTTGATCGCTCCGCGGATGACATCTTCATCCAGTCCTTCTTCATAGAGGACGACATCGGGTTTGATGGTAGCCCCGCATTTGTCGCATTTGGGCACACCGGTGGAATTGATGATGTAGTCAAGGTCGAAGAACTTGCCACAGCGGCTGCAATAGTTGCGCAGCACCGAGCCATGCAGCTCATAGACTTTCTTACTGCCGGCCGCCTGATGCAGACCATCGATGTTTTGCGTAACGACGGAAACATCCTTTTTGTCCTGCAGACGGGCGATGAATTCGTGGGCGTAGTTCGGTTTGGCTTGCGGGTAAAGCATCTTTTCCCGATAGAACTCGAAAAAGTCTTCGGTCTTGTATTCATAGAAAGTATGGGAAAGCATCTCCTCCGCCCGGTAGACGTTTTTGTACAGTCCGGTCGCAGAGCGGAAATCGGGGATACCGGAGGCCGTCGACATGCCGGCTCCGGAGAAGAAAACGATTCGGCGGGCGTCATCTAACGCATTTTGCAGTTGTTTTATCATATAACTTTATTTTACATCATTTGAATGTTATCATCATTGTTAGAAACATCAGGGCAAGGTGAGATTCCTTGATCGGCGGTATACCCCGCGAGCTTCGGGCAGAACCTGTGAGATCCAGGTGGCGACTGTACAGTCAGGATGAGAGAGGTTTTTTTATTTTGAAAAAGTATTTGACGGTTAAAAACATCAGCAGTATCGCCGTTTTAGGCGCTTTGGGAGCAGTCTTGATGCTGTTCGACTTTCCGATCGCGATCGCTCCTTCTTTCTACAAACTGGACCTTGGCGATCTGCCTTGTCTGATCGGAGCTTTCGCTTTGGGACCGGTGCCGGCTTTGTTCATTCAGATCATCAAGATCCTGATCAAGCTGATGTTGAAGCCGACTTCGACGGCTTTCGTGGGAGAAATGGCAGCCTTCATCTTCTCCAGTGTCTATTGTGTGACGGCGGCTTTCATCTATCAGCGAAACAAATCGAAGTCCAAAGCCATCAAAGCCATGGTCATCGCTTCTATTGCCATGGTGATCGCGGCGACTTTGGGAAATTATCTGTTCATTATTCCGGCTTATGTGCGGATGTACAACATGCCTTTAGAGGCCATCATCTCCATGGGCAGTGCAATCTTCCCGGCCGTTCATGACAAACTCAGCTTCGTACTTTGCTGCGTCATGCCTTTCAATCTGATCAAGGCCATCATCGTGGACATCCTGACGCTGCTTCTTTACAAGCGCATCTCGCCGATCCTGAAATAGGGCAAAAAGTGCCGAAATAAAGGCTGTTTACGATTGTGTGAAGATATGGTTTTTGTTTATTTCTTGATAGCAGTTATGTTATAATTTTTAGGTACAAAATTTGGAGGTTTTGTTGTGGCTAGATTAACAAGAACACAAAAATTCGCAGAATTGAGAGATTCTCTTGCCAATGACAAAGAATCTTCTTTGAAGACCGCAGATCTTTCAAGCTACGAAGATAGATTAAGCAGTATCACCGATCTGCTTTCACCTCTGCAGAAGAAAGAACCGGAAGTCATCGAGACTCCGATCGTGCAAAGTGTGGAAGAAGATCCCAAGTATACATGGACCGAATTTGAAGAGACCCCGATCGAACAGCTGGTCGAGTCTTTCAAGAATGATGATCTCGATGAACGCATCAGTCAGATCGAGAAAGAGACCAGTGTTCATGATGAGATCAATCAGAGTTGGATCAAAAAGGAAACAGCTCCAGTCAGTGAACCGGTCGAAGAGATCAGTATCGCTTCCGATACCAATGTCAAACCTTTGATCGAGGAACCGGTCTATGAACCGCTCGTCGAAGATGCACCGATCATCAATATCGTCGATGAAGACTATACGCCGATCATCGATGAGAGCCAGTATGTGGCTCCTTTGATCGATGATGTCAAAGTCGATGAGACTCCGGTCTACTCGGCTCCTTTGATCGATGATTCCACGCCGGCTGTCCAGCCACAGGAAACTCCAGTTATCAAGCCGGTGGAAGAAAAGAAACCGGAATCCGAATTCTTAGGTTACTACAATCCGAGTCCTGAGATCGAGAACCTCTACAAGGAAGCTGAACTCAAGGCCAAGGAAGAGGCTGAAGCAGTTGAAGTCAAGGAAGAAAGCGAGCCAGTTGCTCAGGTCGAAGAAACTCCGATCGCGATCGAAGTAGTGGAAGAGGAGCCGGTTGAAGTTCCTGAAGAAGTCGAAGTTAATGAAGAAGTCGTCACGCCGATCGAAGAAGATGTCGACAATATCGTCAAAGAAGCTGTTGAAACAGCGGAACTGGTCGATAATCACGCGGTCGATCATCTCAACGATCTGGTCAACTCCTATATTTCCGAAACGATCAACGAAGTCGGTGAATACAACAAGCAGAATGGTGACATGACCATTTCCCAGCTCACCAGCAATATGGTCCATGAGATCAGACATCCGGGTGAACCTCTGGAAGAAATTGAAGTACCGGTCGTTGAAGAAGAAGAACCGGTCGAGAGCGATGAGGAATTCTCCAATACCGTCTCCATGGAGATCTCCAAGATCATGGAAGAGATCACGGCAGCTGATGAAACATCTGTTGAAGAAGAGATCCCTGAAGTCCTGGAAGCTCCGGAAGAGACGATCGTCGTCGAGGAACATCCGGTCTTAGCCAAGGTTTTGGAAGAAGAGCCGGAAGATGTCGTGGAGATCAAGAATATCACCGAGCTGGAGGCTGAGCCGACCAGAGATACCGTTTCCAATACGATCCCGTTTGTCGTGGCAACAAGTGATGATGAAGAAGAGATCGAAGATGATGATGAAGAAGGTTCCAACACCATCCTCAATATCATCCTGATCGTTCTGATCATCGTTTTAGTGGCTGTATTAGGTTTGATCGTATTCTATATTTTAAAGACGAAAGGCGTTATTTAATGAAGATCAATATCGCTATCGACGGACCAAGCGCAGCTGGTAAATCGTCGATTTCCGACATGCTGGCGGAAAGCCTGGGCTATACCCATCTGGATACCGGTGCAATGTATCGGGCCGTGGCTCTTAGTGCTTTGCGTAACGGCATCGCTTATGACGATGAAGAAAAGATCGTCGCCATGATCGAAGCCATGAAGTTGGAGATGCTTCCTGATGGAAGAGTTATCCTGGAAGGGGAAGACGTCTCGGAAAAGATCCGGACGGATGAGATCTCGATGGGTGCTTCCGATGTTTCCAAACTGCAGGGCTGCCGCGAGGCTCTAGTCAGGATGCAGCAGCACATCTGCAAGGATGGCGGTTATATCCTGGATGGACGCGATATCGGTACGGTCGTACTTAAAGATGCTCCGGTCAAGATCTATATGGTAGCTTCACCGGAAGCCCGAGCCCAAAGAAGGCTCTTGCAGAATCAAAGTCAGGGTCTCTTAGCCGATTATGAACAGATCCTGGAAGATATCAAAAAACGCGATTACCAGGATATGCACCGTGAACATTCCCCGCTGACCAAGGCGGAGGATGCGATCGAGATCGATACTTCCGATATGACTAAGGAAGAAGTACGGGATGCTGTGCTGGCGATCGTGAAAGAAAAAACAGGAGATTAAAAATGATAGATGGAACTGTCGCAATCGTTGGTAGACCCAATGTCGGTAAGTCGACAGTTTTTAATAGGATGCTGGAAGAACGCGTTTCCATCGTGGAAGATACGCCGGGCGTGACCAGAGACAGGATCTATGGGGATTGCCAATGGCTATCTAAGACCTATCGGCTGATCGATACCGGCGGTATCCAGATCGAGGATGTTCCTTTCCAGAAGGAGATCAATGCCCAAGTCGAGATCGCGATCGAAGAAGCGGACGTGATCATTTTTCTCACGGATGGCCGCAGCGGTATGAGCAGCGATGACGAGTATATCGCCAGGCTCTTGCAGAAGTCGAAGAAGCCGGTCATTCTGGCCGTAAATAAGATCGACGATATTGCCAAGATCGCGGATATCTATGAATACTATGCCTTGGGTATGGGTGATCCGATCGCCGTATCGGGAGTCCATGGCATCGGTATTGGTGATCTTCTGGATAAAGTGGTCGAACTCATGCCGGAAAAAAGCGAAGAAAGCTATGAAGGCATGGTGAAATTTGCGATCATCGGCCGGCCAAATGTAGGTAAATCGTCTTTGACCAACGCCTTTTTGAAACAGGAGCGAGTCATCGTCTCCGACATCGAAGGTACGACCAGAGATGCGATCGATACGGTCTTTGAAGCCAACGGCAACAACTATGTCGTCATCGATACGGCCGGTATCCGCAAAAGAGGCAAGATCTACGAGAATGTCGAGAAATATTCGGTTTTAAGAGCCAAGGCGGCGATCGATCGCAGTGATCTGGCTCTGGTCCTGCTGGATGGCTCGACCGGCATCATTGAACAGGACAAGCACGTCGCTGGTCTGGCTCATGAAGCCAAGAAAGGCGTCATCATCGTCTACAACAAGTGGGATCTGGTCGATAAGGACGACAAGACCATGTCCAATATCACCAAGGAGATCAGGAAACAGTTCGTCTATCTGGATTATGCGCCGATCGCTTTTGTCTCGGCCAAAGAAGGCAAGCGTATCGACACATTGTTGCCTTTGATCGATATGGTCTATGAGAATCTCAATAAGCGCATCAAGACCAATGTCCTGAATGAAGTGATCCTGGACGCCCAGCTTGCCAATCCGGCCAAGCCGCACAACGGCAAAAAGTTTAAGATCTACTATGCTTCGCAGGTCTCGACCGCACCCTGTACGATCGTCTTATTCTGTAACGATCCGGATCTCTTACATTTCTCGTATGAAAGGTATATCGAAAACAAACTGCGAGAGGCCTTCGGTTTTGAAGGGATTCCGATCAACATGGTGGCTCGTAAGCGTCCCGATTAAAATGTGTATTCAAAAAGCCAGCTGATGATGAATCAACTGGCTTTCTTTTTTTATTGAGCAGCCGCCAAGGCGATACAGGCCTGCGATTCGGAATCGGATGGTCTGACACAGACCGTAACTCTAGAACCGCCGATCTGTTCGGTTATCGAGACGTCTTCCGTAGCTCCGGCAATGACTTCGCCGGTATCGGAAGTGACGGTATAGAAGTATGGCGGTAAGGCTCCGCCGGAATAGATCGCCGTCCAGTGCGGGAACCAGATCCGGCCGGCTGCATAAGTCGTTTCGCCATAATCGTTGGTGGTCGATAAATCGCAGGCTTCACCGGTACAGAAGCCATTTTCGCCGCCGCCGACACCGAAGGTGACCCAGACCGTTCCGCCATCATAGGCACCATTAAGGTTGGCAATACCGCCGGCGATGTATTTCTTGTTCTGACGGGCGACTTCCATAGCTTCGTCGGCTGAGACCAGCGGATGTTCCTCAAGGGCACTCTTGGCGATATATCCCGTGACGGAAGGATAGCCGCTTGGTTCCGCATAAGGATAGGCACCTTTCAGATGCGTGATCTGCGTGACCGTATCGGGCATCTCTAATGGTGTATACGGATCGTATTCGCCAAGATGGTGATCGATGAGTTCATCAAGGATCTTGGCGACGATCTTGGACTTGGTGTTCTCCTGATATTCGTAGGTCGTGAAGTAGGCACCTCTTTCCAGTTCGTCGTATCCCGTCCAGCAGGAGATCGTATACTTGTTGGTCTGCATAACCAGCCAGCTGTCTTTGGTGGCACCGGTCGGAATGCCGTATTCTTCACCGGCATCACCCCAGTCGGTCGTGCCGGTCTTGCCATAGAGCGGATAGCTTCGGCCGTTTTTGACGTACCACATCAGGGATGAGAAGGAACCGGTCATGTTGTATTCTTCCAGATAGGCGACCATCCAGGCCGTCGCTTCGGAGATGCGCTGTTCGCCAACCGTATCGGCAATAAAGTCCTCACGACCATCGTTGTAGGTGATGTAGTTGACCGTATGGGGCATGATGTAGCGTCCGCCGTTGATGAACATGGCGTGAGCACCGGCCAGCTGTAAAGGCGTGACCAGACAGCGGTTGCCGCCGATGGCAAACTGCAGATCGAAATCGGCATAATCGAATTTGAAGCCGATGGAATTGAGATAGTCGACGACGAATTCTTCACCTTTTTCATCGACGACAGCAGCCAGAGCCTGAACGGCCGGTGTGTTCTGGGAACGGCCCAGAGCTTCCGTCATCAGCATGTCACCGTGATAGGTGTGGTCGTAGTTGGATATTAAGACGTTGCCGCCATAGAGATAGTACGGCTGGTCCGTGAAAGTATGGGATGTTGCATAGCCTAAGGCGTCAATACATAAGGCGTAGTCGACGACCGGTTTGATCGAGGAACCCGGGTTGAGGTAGGCATCGGTCGCTCTGTTGAACTGACGGGCCGATTCGGTCTCACCACGGCCACCACCCAAGGCTTCAATGGCGCCGTTCTGGTTGTCCATGACGACGATGGCACTCTGGCACAGTTCGTTAGGGAACTTGATACCGACATAGTCCGCCTCGTTTTGCATATCATAGATGTATTCCTGCATGTAGGCGTTCATGTTGGTATGGATCTCCATGCCGACCAGATAGGGTGATTCGCCGGTCACTTCGATGACTTCGTTGATGACCCGGTCGATGTAAGACTGATACTTGTCGTTGGTCTCCTGGAAGTTGTCGGAGATCCCCGCCAGCATGTCTTCGATCCTGACCGACTTAGCCAGATCGGCTTCCTTTTCGGAGATGTAGCCGTGCATGACCATCAGATCCAGCACTTCGTTGCGTCTTTCGGTCGCTTTTTCCAGATATTCACTGTCCGGATCCAGGTAGTAGTTGTCTTCTTTATAAAGATCGTTGTAAGGGTTATAGGTATTCGGCGAGTTGATCAGGCCGGCCAGGAAGGCCGATTCCGAGAGGTTGAGGTTCTCGGCCGATTTGCCGAAGTAATATTGAGCTGCTTTTTCGACACCGCGGATGTTGTTGCCATAGTTGACCTTGTTGATATACATCGCGATGATCTCTTGCTTGGTGGTATCGGTCAGATTTTCCAGTTCCAGAGCTAACACGATCTCTTGCATCTTACGTTTGATACCGGACATGCCTTCTCTGGCGGCGATGGTCGATTCATCGTCAGCGTCGATCGAGAAGTAGGAGTTCTTGATCAGCTGCATGGTGATGGTCGAACCGCCTTGCGAGAAGTCGCGGGTTCTGATGTTGGCGAGAGCCGCTTTGGTGAAACGCGGGATGTCAAAGCCGATATGTTCAAAGAATCGGGAGTCCTCGATCGCTAAGAAGGCGTCGATCAGACAGTTAGGCATGCGTTCATAATCAATGTTTTCTCTTAGATACATGCCCAGTTCCATGATCTTGTTGTCATCGGAATCGTAGATCGTCGAGGAATCCGGAGATACCAGGTCACTGACGACCAGTTCCGGTTTGCCTTCACAGAGTTTGTAGGCGAACCAGCCGGCGGCGGCAACCGCGCATACTCCCAGGAAGAGGACGATACACATGAGGATAGCCATGATTAAGGTAAAAGCCTTGGCTTTGGGCCTGGGGTTCTTCTGTTTTTTGACTTTCACCGGTCTTTCCTTTTTCACTTTCTCTTTCCTGACTTTTTCTTTGGCAGACTTTTCTTTGACCGTTTTTTCGGTTTTTACCGGAACTTCAGCTTTTACCGGAGTTTCAGCTTTTATCGGAGTGGTAACCTTTTCCTGCGGTTTTGCGCTGCTGCTTTCCGTCTTTGTTGTCTGCTTTTTGACGGTCTTTGCTTTGGCTTCTTTCTTGTCAGCTGTGAGTCTGGTCTTTAAAGCGGCAAATGAAGAGACTAGGGAAGCCTTGGCCTTGTTTAAAGATGCGCCAAGCTTGTTTTCCTTGGTTTTGCCGGCTGTCTTGACCTTTTCAGCCTTTTTATGATTCAGTGTCGTGTCGGCGCTGCCGGCAATATGAACACTGCGCGGATCAGACTTGAAATATTCGCGTTTTTCCTGATGTTTCTGAGCCCTTCTTTTGACGCTGTTGATGCTTCTTTCCTGAGACTCGTTAAGTTCTTTTTCCTGTTTCATACAACTCATTATTATACTATATTAAGGTAATAAATGATAATATTAAGGCATGATTAAGCAACGTTTAAATGATTTGAAATCAGCAATGGCTGAAGAAAACATCGATGTCTATTATTTCAATACATCCGACTATCATATGTCGGAATATGTGCCCGAATATTTCAAGACGATCGCCTATTTTTCCGGTTTCAGCGGTTCGTTGGCGACACTGCTGGTAGGGAAAGAAAAGACGCACATCTTTGTTGATGGCCGCTATCATCTGCAGGCGGACAGGCAATGTCTGCCTCATGATATCGAAGTGGTGAAACTTGGTTCAAAAGGAGCTTTGGAACCTTTGGCTTTCATCAAAAAGAATTATCCCGACAAAGTACTCGGTCTGGATGGCCGGCGGACTTCGATGGCTTTCGGCAAGTCCCTCAAAAAAGAAGGTATCAAAACCAAAAGTATCGACATCTATTCAAAGCTGATCAAAGACAGACCTGCTTTGAGTTCTTCCTCTGTTCATGAGCTTGATGAAAAATACACGGGTCTTTCCCGTAAAAAGAAGATGGAACTGATCAGCTACTGTCTGGGGGATAAGGTCCATATCGTCAACAATCTGGAATCGATCGCCTATCTGTTCAATCTGCGGGGAAGCGACATCATCCATACGCCGGTCTTTCTTTCCTATCTGGTGATCATGAATGGGGATTACTACCTGTTTGCGGATATCGAACGTTTTGACAGCGAACTTCTGGAGAAATTATATGCCGATGGCGTGATCATCAGACCTTACGATTCCTACTATGATTTTTTGCATACCATAAACAACAGGACCATCATCGTCGATGAAAACAAGGTCAACTATGAGACCTATTTAAGAATTAAAGGACGCGGCAACAGGATCTGTCAGATGCGTTCGATCATCGAAGATATGAAGGCGATCAAGAATCCTGTCGAACAGGAAAACATGCGTCTGGCCCATATTTATGACGGTGTGGCGGTCTTACGTTTCCTGATGTGGCTAAAAGAGGTCGATAAGACTACGATCAGCGAATACGATGCGGCAGAGAAGATCGATGCGATCCGTTTAGGTTATAAAGCCATAGATCTCAGTTTCGGCTCCATCGTCGCCTACAACGAAAATGCGGCACAGATGCACTATGCCGCCAAAAAAGGTGAAGCGGCGATGTTGGATAATAGGGGCATCCTCTTGTTTGACACTGGTGGCCATTACGAAGAGGGCACGACCGATATCACCAGGACGGTGGCCTTAGGTGAGGTCGATGAAGAAGTAAAGAAGTATTTTACGTTGGTGCTCAAATCGATGTTCAACCTTTCGGAAGTCAAATTCCTGGAAGGCATGAGCGGTGCCCAACTCGACATCCTGGCCCGCAAGGATCTCTGGCAAGAGGGCGTTGATTATCGCTGTGGCACAGGACATGGAGTCGGTTATCAGCTGGCGGTCCATGAATCACCACCCAATATCCGCTATATGACTAACGGCAATGGCAGTCAATTTGCACCACTTAAGCCGGGAATGATCTGTTCGGATGAACCGGGGGTCTATTTTGAAGGCAAATTCGGCATCCGTTGTGAGAATATGATCATGTGCGTCAAAGATGAATGTAACGAATATGGTCAGTTTTTGCGTTTTGAGACATTGACCATGGTACCGTTTGATCGGAAACTGATCGATAAAACTTATCTGGATGAGAAGACTTTGAATGTATTGAATACTTATCATGAGCGGGTCTATGAGACCTTGAAACCATATCTGAATGAAGAAGAAGAGAGATTCTTAAGGGAGATGACGAGAGAAATATGAAGATCATAAGCTGGAACGTTAATGGATTAAGAGCGGTGATGTCGAAGGGCTTTCTGATCCCTTTCATCAATGAAGAGAACCCGGATATCATGGCCTTTCAGGAGACCAAGATGCAGGAGGAACAGTTCAATTTCAATTTCGACGGTTATTTCCGTTATATGAACAGTGCGGAACGCAAGGGCTATTCGGGAACGATGGTTCTGACCAAGGAAAAGCCGTTAAGCGTCGAATACGACTTTGAGGGTGAGGATCATCCCAAAGAGGGCAGAGTCATCACCTTGGAATACGAGGATTTCTATTTCGTTTGTGCCTATGTGCCCAACTCCAAAGACGGTCTAAAGAGGATCGACTACCGCATGCATTGGGAAGATGATCTCAGGGCACATCTGGTAAAGCTCGATCAGAAAAAACCAGTCATCTATACGGGTGATCTCAATGTCGCACATAACGAGATCGACTTGAAGAACCCGGATGAGAATCACTTCTCAGCCGGTTTCTCGGATGAAGAAAGAGGCAAGTTTACGGAATTACTGGCGGCCGGTTTCAAGGACAGCTTTAGAGAATTGTATCCGGATGGTATCAAATACACCTGGTGGTCCTATCGGACCAGAGCCAGGGAACGCAATGTCGGTTGGCGCATCGACTACTTCGTCGTTTCCGATCGTTTCATTGAAAAAGTCAAGGATTCACTGATCTACGATCAGATCCTGGGCAGTGATCATTGTCCGGTAGGGCTCATATTCTAGGAGGGAAAAATGGAAGTCAAGGAATTTATTGAAAATAATTTTGAACAGATGAAGGTCGATCTGAAGACCCTGGTATCTTTCAATTCGGTCAACTGCGATGATGAAAAACCGTTTGGTTCCAACAACCGCAAGGTCCTGGAAGCGGCTTTGAAGATCATGGAAGATAAAGGCTTGAAGACGGAAAACGTCGACTACTATGCCGGTTTTGGTGAGACGGGACAAGGCGACAAGCTCATCGGTATCGTCGCTCATTTGGATGTGGTGCCGGCTGGCGAAGGCTGGGACAGCGATCCTTTTGAGATGGTCGAAAAAGACGGTCGGGCCTATGGCCGTGGCGTTTCGGATGACAAGGGTGGAGCCGTGGCTTCGATGTACGCCTTGAAGTATCTGATCGAGGAGGGCTATCCTTTCAAGAAGCGGGTCAGGCTGATCCTGGGCTGCAATGAGGAGACCGGCTCGGAATGCATCAGATACTATGTTTCCAAACATGGCGATCCCGATTACGGTTTTACACCGGATGCCAACTTCCCGGGTATCTATGCCGAAAAAGGCATGTTCTCGGGATTAGTAACTGGACATGATACCAAGTTCATCGACATCAGGGGTGGCGAAGCTTCCAATGTCGTCTGTAAGAAGGTCAAGGCTGTTTTGCCTAAAGGCTCGTTTGATATCGAAGAGTTTAAGGCTTATCTGGATGAAAAACAGGTCGGCTATGAAATAAACGAAGATGAAAACATCGAAGTTACCGTTCATGGTGTAGCGGCGCATGCTTCGATGCCTGACTTGGGCGTCAATGCGATCAGTCATCTGTTTGAAGCCTTGTATTATTCTGAGTTCGATGATGAACTGGTCAACTGGTTCCACAAGTATTTCGCTTTAAGCGTTCATGGGCAGCTGCTGGGCTTTGAAAAGATCAAAGATGAGGCTTCGGATACTTCGATCAACTTCGGCGTCGTCTATAAGAAGGATGATGATGTCTGCATCACTTTGGATATGCGTTTCCCTGTCATGAGCAATTGTCAAACCGTCGAAGATATGATGAAGATCGACGAAGGAAATGTAAAGCTGATCGAAAAGGGCAGTGTCGAACCGCTCTACTTCGATACCAATACCCCGATGATTAAGGCTTTGAAGAAGGCCTATGAAGATGTGACGGGTGACAAAGAAACGCCGATGGAAGCGATAGGCGGAGGCACTTATGCCAAGTCTATCCGCAACTGTATCGCCTTTGGCTGTGAGTTCCAGGGAGAGGACAATCACATCCACGATGCCAACGAGAGCCTGGATCTTGAAAACTTCAAGAAGCAGGTCGCGATCTATATCGAAGCGATCAGGAACCTCAACGAAATAGAAGACTGATGTCTTCTGTTTTGTTATAATGTTGATGTATGAAAAACGTAAAACTCGCGCTGATCTACGACTTCGATAAGACCCTTTCACCCAAAGACATGCAGGAGTTTCATTATATCAGGTCTTTGGGCTATGAAGATCCCTCGGAGTTCTGGAAAGAATGCGGCGTCTTTTCCCAAAAACATAATTGCGACGGTATCCTTTCCTACATGTATCTCATGGCCGCCAAGAATCCCGGCTTGACCAAAAAGCAGTTGCTTGAAGAAGGAAAGTATGTGGAACTTTATAGAGGGGTCAATACCTGGTTTGAAAGGATCAACGCCTATGGTAAGAAGCACCACGTCAACGTGGAACACTATGTGATCTCTTCGGGTTTGACCGATATCATAAAGGGTACTTCGATCGCCAAACAGTTCAAGAAGATCTATGCCTGTACCTATGCCTATGATGAAAAGGGCCGGATCCTTTGGCCATCGAGAGTCGTCAACTATACGATGAAGACCCAGTATCTTTTCCGTATCAATAAGGGCGTTTTGACTGAGACTAACGACGAGGATCTCAACTCCTCGACCCCGGAAGCGGAAAAATACATTCCTTTGGAGAATATGGTCTATTTCGGCGATGGAAGCACCGATGTACCAAGTATGAAAGTCGTCCAACAGAACGGCGGTACGACGATCGCGGTCTTCGGCGATGATTCCAAGCGCAAGAATGCGGAAAAACTGTTTGAAGACAAGCGGGCCACTTTCTTTGTGAAGGCCGATTATTCCAAGGGATCCAGGATCGAAAAGATCGTTGAAGGGATCATTGATTCTTTGGAAGTCAAAAACCGTTTAGAAGATTACCGATGATGAACAGATACAAGGCGGATGATTTCGATATCGAAAAGCTGGGCAGTTTTTACGCTCCGGCCAAGACGATCTTCAGAGTCTTTTCGCCATACTACAAAGAATTATATTTAGTGATCAAGGGCCATTCTTATCAGATGCATAAGAAGGGCCTTTGTTTTGAGATAGCTTTGGGGGCCGATCTGGAAGGAATAGGCTATCATTATGAGACTGAAGATGGTGTCAGTTTTTGCGATCCTTTCGCTTATGCGGCGATAAACGGTGAGAGCATCGTCGTCGATCCACGTAAATTCATCAAAGAAAAGATCACGATGGCTGAAAACAAGGCACCGGTGATCTACGAATGTTCGGTGCGGGATTTTTCTTCAGCTCCTTCCTATTGCGGGAAGTATAAGGGCAAGTTTTTAAGTTTCACGGAAAAAGGGCTTAAGAGTCCGGAAGGTTTAAGCATCGGTCTGGATTATTTAAAAGAACTGGGTATCAGTCATCTGCAGCTGCTGCCGGTCTTTGATTTCGATAACGATAAAGGCGACTACAACTGGGGCTACAATCCTGTTGCCTACAATCATGTCAAACCGGCTTATCTGAATGATCCTGATGATCCTTATGCCTATGTCAACGAACTTAGAAAGACGGTCAATGTCTTGCATGAAAACGGGATCAGAGTCGTTTTGGATGTGGTCTTCAATCATGTCTACAATCGCGCCAAAAACGATCTGGGGAAGATGTTGAAGGGACATTGCTTCAGACGCAAACCCGATGGCAAGCTGGCGGCAGGGACTTTCTGCGGCAATGAAGTGAAAAGTGAAGATCCTTTCGTTTCGGCCTATATCGTCAAGATGGTGGAAAGATATCTGAAACTTTTCGATATCGATGGCATCAGGATGGACCTGATGGGTATCAGCGATATTGAGACTGTCAATAAGATCCATGAGACATTAAGAAAACGCAAGGCTGATTTTATGGTCTATGGCGAAGGCTGGAATATGGGTGATGTCCTTGCAGAGGAAGAAAGAGCGGCCATACCCAATGCCGCTAAGATGCCGGGTGTAGCCATGTTCAACGACTATTTTAGAGAGACGCTGATCCACTATCTTTCGGGCAACAATAGTATCGATGAAGATGTCAAAAAGGCCCTGGCGGCCGATGAGAATTATCTGTCAGCCTCACAAAGCATCAACTATGTCGAATGTCACGACGATTATACCTTCTATGATCGGATGATGTTATACAAGTCCGAAGATAAGATCGAGGTCAATGAGAAAAGAACGAGAATGGCCTTGGCGATGATTATGATCGCCAAAGGCCTGCCTTTCATCCATGCGGGACAGGAATTTTTAAGGACCAAGAATGGTGTCCGCAATTCCTACAATTCCGGCGATGAGGTAAACATGCTGGACTGGAAGCGCCGGGACAAGTATGCCGGCAGCTGCACTTATCTCAAACAGCTGATCGAAATAAGAAATAAATATCAAAGTCTCAGCGATGAAAACAGCAAGATGAGTTTCCTTTGTTTTGAAGGCTGTATCGCCTGTCAGAATGAGGAACTGCTGATCATCATCAACCCGACTGGGGCCGATCAGCTGTTCAATAACGGTCACCCGCATGAGATGATCTTCGATCATTCCGGCAGCTGCTTCTTCAAGGGTTTTGCGATACCGGTTTGTGCTTATTCGGTAGTGATATGCCGAAACAATGTTGTATAATTAAGTTAAGTATTAATAACGAGGAGTATTATTAATCATGAAAAAGAATAATATGGTAGCTATGATACTTGCAGGAGGAAGAGGATCACGACTTTTTGATTTGACCAAAAAGGTCGCCAAACCGGCGGTCCACTTCGGCGGCAAGTATCGCATCATCGATTTTGCGCTGTCCAATTGCGCAAACTCGCACATCTCGACGGTCGGTGTCCTGGTCCAGTACGAATCGATCCTGCTTAGCTCGTATTCCGCCAGAAGCTCGACCTGGGGCCTTGATTCAAAAGGCGGCGGTGTCTATGTCCTGTCTCCTAGAGAAAAGGATGAGACGGGTCTGGGCTTGTATGCCGGTACGGCCGATGCCATCTATCAGAACCTGGATTTCCTTGATCAGGAAGAAGCCGACTATGTACTGGTGCTTTCCGGTGACCACATCTACAAGATGAATTACGACAAGATGCTGAAGGCTCACCAGGAAGCCGGTGCCGAAGCGACGATCGCGGTCATCGAAGTTCCTAAGAAGGAAGCCAGCCGTTTCGGTATCATGAATACCGATAAGGATGATCGGATCATCGAATTCGAAGAGAAACCCAAACAGCCGAAATCCAACCTGGCTTCAATGGGTGTCTACATCTTCTCTTACAAGTCCTTGAAGAAGTATCTGAAGGAAGATGCCAAGAATCCCGATTCATCTCACGACTTCGGCAAGAACATCATTCCGGCCTATCTCAAGGACGGTCTCAAGCTGCAGGCTTACCGTTTCAAGGGCTACTGGAAGGATGTCGGTACCATCGATTCCCTTTGGGAAGCCAATATGGACCTTTTGAAGGACAATTCGGGTCTGGATCTGTTTGATCCCGACTGGAAGATCTATACCGATGATGCCAGTGCTACGCCGCAGTGCATCGGTGACAATGCCAAGATCAATAATGCGTTTATCACCCAGGGTGCTATCGTCAATGGCGAAGTAGCCCATTCAGTGATCTTCTCCGGTGCCGAGGTGGGCGAAAAAGCCAAGGTCACCGATTCAGTTATCATGAACAACGTCGTAGTAGGAAAGGGCGCTAAACTGACCAGATGTCTGGTAGCTGATGATGTAAGGATCCCTGAGGGAATGGTTTTAGGCAAGAAGGATTCCGATGATATCCTGCTTGTGTCCAAAGCCCTTATCGCAAAGGCAGGTGAAAATCATGAGTAAAGTATTAGGTATTCTGAATTTCGAACCTTCATATGTCCATGTCAGAGGCCTGGAGGACTTCCGTCCGATCTCGGCCGCTTCCATTCTGGGACGTTATCGGGTCATCGACTTCATGCTGTCGAACTTCACCAACTCGGAGATCGAACAGATCAAGGTCTTCATCAAGAACAGGCCCCGTTCAACGGTCGAACACATTGCCCATACCAGCTACAATCTCAACTCCAAAAGAGGCAAGATCCAGCTGCTTCATGGCGATGTCGACAACAAGAACAACGAACTGTTCAACGTCGATGTTCAGGCGTTCAAGACCTACATGGAATTCATCGATGTCGTCAATCCTTCCTATGTAGTCATCGCGCCATCCCACTTCATCTACAAGCAGGATTTCCGTGAGATGGTCGACTATCATATCAAGTCCAAGAACGATATCACGATCCTGTATCACAACACCAACAACGGCGACAAGCGCTATCTGATGGGCGATCTGCTCACTCTGGATGAAAACAAGCGCATCACCGATATCTACAAGAACCGCGGCAAGAACAAAAAAGCTACCGTGTCTCTTGAGACCTATGTCATGTCGACCCTGACTTTCAAGCAGCTGGTCGACGAAGCTTCCGCTACATCTTCCCTGTACTCGCTCTCGGATATCATTGCCGACTGCACAAAGGCCATGAAGATCGGCGGCTACCAGCATTACGGATTCTATGCCTGCATCTCCACGCTCAAGGCCTACTATGATGCCAACATGGAGATCAAGAACGAAAAGGAAATGCTGAAACTAATTAATGATGATTGGCCGATCTATACGATGACCAACGACTCTTGCCCGACACTGTACAAGGAAGGAGCCAAGGTCACCGGATCGATCGTAGCCAACGGCTGTCAGATCGAAGGAACAGTCATCAACTCCGTCATCGGACGTAATGTCGTCATCCGTGAGGGTGCTGTGATCAAGGATTCCGTCGTCTTGCCGGATACCCTGATCGACAAGAACGTCAAACTCGAATGCGGAGTTGTCGACAGGCTCTCGATCGTGACGCATATCAAGGATCTGAAGGGTACACCGGAGGAACCTATCTATATCAAGCGAGGAGACCGTATCTGATGATTAGAGTACTGTTTGTTTCATTTGAATCGCTGCCGTTTGTCAAAACGGGCGGCCTGGCAGACGTCGTTTACGCTTTGCCTAAGGCTCTGGATAAAAACGAGTTTGAAGTCCGGGTCGTCATGCCGATGTTTAAGAGTGTCAAGGAACAATACTACGAAGGTATGAAGTATCTTGATCATATCTATGTTCATAGCGGTTTCATCAACGAAGAAGCAAACATCTACTCTTATATCAATGAAGGTGTCGAATACCTCTTTATCGAAAACGATACATATTTTAATCGCGACGGCGTCTACGGCTATGCCGATGACGCCGCGCGTTTCTCTTTTTACAACATTGCGGTCGTCGAGATGATGATCAAGATGGATTATTATCCCGACATCTGCCACGAACACGACTACCATGCGGCCGTCTTGCCGGCGCTGTGCAAGGTCAGATATAGCCAGATCGAAAAGATCCGCAGCATCAAGCATATCCTGACGATCCACAATCTGGCCTATCAGGGCGAATATGACAAGCAGGTCCTTTTTGATTACCTGGCTTTCGATTACCGGGATTACGAAAGAGGGGATCTGCGTTTCAACGACTACTGCAATTTCATGAAGATCGGTATCATCTATGCCGATTTCGTGACAACGGTCTCCAAGACCTATGCCAAAGAGATACAAACGCCGGAATTTGGCAACAAGCTGGATGTGATACTGCGCTATCGGAGCAAGGACCTCTATGGCATCGTCAATGGCATCGATACCGAATCTTTCGATCCTTCCAAAGATAAGGCGATCGCCAAGCGCTATTCTTTGCGCAACTATCTCGCTGGCAAACGCGAAAACAAGAAAGCTCTGCAGCAGCGTTTGGGTCTGGAAGAAAGGGAAGACGTGATGCTGGTGGGTATGGTCTCCAGACTGACTTTCCAGAAGGGTGCCGATATCTTTTTAGGTGCCATCCAGGATATTCTGCGCCTTGACGTCCAGGTCGCCATCCTTGGCACCGGCGAGTCCAAACACGAGTATTCCTTTAAGATGCTGGAGAACGAAAACAAAAAACATTTTGTCTATTATTGCGGCTACAATGAACCGCTGGCGCACGAGATGTATGCCGGTCTGGACATGTTATGCATGCCTTCGCTGTTTGAACCGTGCGGCATCTCACAGCTGATCGCGATGCGCTACGGCACTTTGCCTTTAGTCAGGGAGACCGGAGGTCTCAAGGATACGGTCGAGCCGCTTAACGAATATGAAAACAAGGGCAATGGCTTCTCATTCGGCCCTTATTCCGTCCAGGATTTCCTCAGGGTCTTCAATTACGCCTATACGCAATACTACGACTATCCCGAACGCTGGAAGATGTTAGTAAGAAATGCGATGAAGACCGATGTTTCCTTTGCCAGGTCGGCCAGGGAATACGAGGAGCTTTACAGAAAGGTGTTGAACAATGAATCTTGATTATTTCTTTTCCGGTCTGGATACCCAAGCCTATGAATACATGGGCGTTCATAAGCTCGGCAACGGTGTTGAGTTTTATCTCTGGGCACCCCATGCCAGAAGAGTTGAAGTTTTCATGTCCCGTGATGATTTCAGGGTCTTTTATGATCTGAATAAAGTGGATGATCGAGGCATTTGGCATCTGGTGATCGACAACTGTGAGCCGATCTATTCCTACCGCTACCGCATCACCGGTGAAAACGGGGCCGTGGTCTACAAGTCCGATCCTTACGCTTTCTATTCGGAGCTGCGTCCGGACAACGCTTCGGTCATGTATGATCTGAACAATTATCAGTTTACCGATAATGAATATATGGCCAAAAGGAATTTCTCTTATGAGAATCCTTTGAACATCTATGAGATCCATGTCAATGGCTTCAAACACGATGGCCGATTGACGACTTATCGGGAACTCAAGGAAGAACTGATCCCTTACGTCAAGAATATGGGCTATACCCATATCGAGATGATGCCTATCGTCGAACATCCATATGATGGTTCCTGGGGCTATCAGGCGACGGGCTTCTTTTCGGCAACTTCCCGCTATGGCACCCCCTGGGATCTGAAGGATTTCATCAACGAGTGTCATCTCAATGACATCGGTGTCATCCTCGATGTCTCCTATGTCCACTTTGCGACCGATTCCTTCGGTTTAGGCAATTTTGACGGTCAGCCCTGTTACGAATACAAGGATGCCAATATTCAGAGATCGCAATGGGATTCCTACCAGTTCGATCTGGGCCATGGACCGGTCATCTCTTATCTGATGTCGTCGGCCAACTTCTTCATCAACGAGTATCATTTCGATGGCTTGCGGATGGATGCGGTCTCCAACATCATCTACTATGAAGGCAACAAGAATATCGGTGAAAACATGTCCGGCTTGTCTTTCGTCAAGCGTTTCAACTACACGATGAAGAAGGAACATCCGGATATCATGCTGATAGCGGAAGATTCGACCGATTATCCCAAAGTCACCGTTCCGACCCAATACGAAGGTCTGGGCTTTGACTACAAGTGGGATCTGGGCTGGATGAACGATACCCTGAAGTACTATGCTATGGATCCGGAATACAGACAGTATCACCACAACATGCTGACGTTCTCGATGGCCTATTTCTATTCCGAGAAATTCATCCTGCCGCTTTCTCATGACGAGGTGGTCCACTCCAAAAAGACCATCGTCGACAAGATGTGGGGCAACTACGAGACGCAATTCGCGCAATGCCGCAACCTCTTCTTGTACATGTTCACCCATCCGGGTAAGAAGTTAAATTTCTTAGGCAACGATATCGCAATGTATCGGGAATTCGATGAGACCAGAGGACTTGACTGGCATCTGCTGCAATATCCGGCTCATGATTCTTTCAACCGCTATTTCCGGGATCTTTGCCAGATCTACAAGAGCTATAAAGTCTTCAATTCGCTGGACTATGATCCGTCTTCCTTCCGCTGGATCGATGCGGATAACTACAAGCAGTCGGTTTACATCTATACCCGTTATGAAGACGACTACTGTTTCCTGATCGTATTGAATATGAAACCGATCTCCTATACCAACTACCGCATCGGCGTGCCTTATAAAGGTGTGTATACCGAGATCATCAATTCGGAAAAGGATATCTACAATGGCTGCAATATGTGCAACTTCAAGCCGATCAGATCGCGCAAAGAAAAAGCACATGGTCTGCCCAATTCGATCGAGATCGATCTGGCACCATATGCCGGTGTGATGTTTGTGGTCAAGACGGGAAAGAAACAGCCGATCCTGGAAGATCCCGACCTGATCAAAAGCCGGGCTTCAAAGGCGGCGTAGCTGATCTTTCTGCTCAGTACTTAAACGATAGGAATCCAATGCTTTGCGGATTCCTTTTTTTCGCACTTCTTCGTCGATCATTTCATTTTGGACGAATTGAAGCGTTTCTTCATAATAAAACATAAAAAGATAGGACAAAAGCCAGGCCCCGGCCATCTTGACATAGTAACCACAATAGGGCTGATCTTTGATGATACGGAAGAGATCTTGAAGATATTCATCGTCGATGTAGTAATTTAATAAAACCACCAGGGCATAACGCTGAATGAATTCTTCGTTGCTCTCCAAATACTTCTGCACATAGGGATAGTAAAGTTCTTTGTTTTTTCTTATCTGCTTCAAAGAGGAGACAAAGCTGTCACAGATCGCCCAGTTGTCGATTTTAGGCAGAAAGTTTTCGATGATATCGATCTTATCTTCAAAAGGGTCCTTTGCATAGGCAATGCAGAAGCCTTCTATAAGAACTTCTTCATAATACTTTTCTTCAAAGATGAGTTCTTCCTTTTCTTTGATGAGCTTTCGGGCGTAATCCCGTAAAAGCGGCACACGGATACCGATGAGTTCATAGCGGGTCTGGCCCAGAATATTCTGATGGAAATCGCGATACTTCAGATCCTGCATGGACAGAAGTCTGGCTTGTATATTGTTTTTCACAGTTTTAATTATAAATGGTAAAATAGTGTTTATGAAAGAAATGGCTGTCAGGTTAAAAAGGGGTGAAGACCTCAAAGAAAGGATGGAAGATATCTGCCTAACAAACGGCATCGATACGGCCGTCGTGCTTTCAGGTGTAGGCTGCGTCTATCAGGCAAAGATCAGACTGGCCGGGGGCGAGTCTTTCTATGAAAACAAGGAGAATTACGAGATCGTATCTCTGACGGGAACGATCAGTAAGGGCCATGCCCATGTCCATATTTCTTTGGCCGACATCAGTGGTAAGGCCATCGGTGGCCATCTTTGTAAGGGCTGTATGATCGATACGACCTGCGAGCTGGTTCTGGGTATTCTCGAGGAATACGAATCCAAGCGTGTCTATGATCCCGATACGGGTTATGACGAAATAGAATTTGAGAAGGTGAGGTAAAATTATGATCAATGTTTATATCGTATCCGGCTTTCTTGGGGCCGGTAAGACGACTTTTATTCAGAAATTATTGAGCGAAAAGAAATTCGAAAGACCGATGTTACTGGAAAACGAATTCGGCGAGGTCGGTGTCGATGGCGCTTTCTTCGATAAGAATCTCAATATCAAAGAGATCAACAACGGCTGTATCTGCTGCTCCTTACAGGGTGACTTTGAAGATGCCCTGGAAGAGATCGAAGAGATGGGTGTCAGTGATCTGATCATCGAACCTTCGGGTGTGGGCAAGCTTTCCGAGATCATCAATGTCGTAAAAGCCGATCCCGATTTCAGGATCGTGTCCCATATCTGTATCGTCGATGTCAAGACCTGCCGCAAGTATCATCTCAATTTCAAGGAATACTTCAATGATCAGGTGGCGGCAGCCAACGCTTTGATCCTCTCCCACACTGATGTGGCCGATGAGGAGACGATCGAAAAGGCGAGCGATATCGCCAGAGAACTCAACGAAGAAGCGCAGATCGTATCTGAACCGATCGGGGACATGCCGATCGAAGAGCTTTTGAATATCATCGTTTCCGGTGGGGATATCATGCCTGATTTCGACGAAGAAGAAGAGCACCACCATCACCACGATGATGAAGACGAAGACGAATATGAACACCATCATGAGCATGAACATCATCACCACGACCACGTTCATCACCATCATCACCATCATGGTGAAGACGACGATGACGAGGATGAGCCTTTCCTCAATCTGATCCTGCGTCCGACTTATAAGTTTACCAAAGAAGAACTGGCGGAGATCTTTGAAAAGATCCCTGAGGATATCATCAGGATCAAGGGTTATGTCTTAGGTGAAGAAGAGACTTTATATTTCAACTACGTGCTGAATGAATACCACATCTTTGCGGGTTCGCCAAGGGATGAAGCTCTGGTTTCGATCATCGGTACGGAAATCGATGAAGCATATTTTGAGGAATTATTCCATGATTAAACCCGTCTATGTCTTTTCCGGTTTCATCGATGCGGGCAAGACTTCGGCGATCAAGTCGACGCTTTACAATCCCCGCTTTAACGAAGGGGAGGCGACCCTGATCCTTTGTTTTGAACAGGGCGATGTCGAATACGATCAGAAGTTTCTGCAGTTTTCCAATTCGAAGGTCCTGTATCTTGATTCGATCAATGAGCTGAGCATCGAGAAACAGAAACAGATCGATAAGGAGTATGAGTTTGAAAGAGTCTTCATTGAGCTCAACGGCATGGAAGATGACAACATCCTCTATGATACCGGTTTTATCCAGAACTGGGAGTTGGCTCAGACTCTGACTTGCATCGATGCTTCGAAGTTCACCATGTATCTGGCCAATCTGCGCCAGTTTCTCTACAACCACGTCGTCAACGCCGAGGTCGTCATCCTCAACCGTTCCGATGGGGTGGACAAGCGTTATCTGCGCAATAATCTCAAGTCGATCAATCAGTTCATCGAACTGATCTTCGAGGATAAGGACGGCAATGTCTCCAACAAGATCGAAGATGAACTCTTTGATGTTTCCAAACCTTTGGATATCTCGGATACCGACTACGGTCTCTGGTTCATGGATGCGATCGATAATCCTAAGAAGTACGACCGCAAACAGCTGACGATCAAGGCCAAGTATGCCGGCAAGATCGAGGATGCGAAAGATGTCCTGATCATGGGTCGCAAGGCGATGGTCTGTTGTGCGGAGGATATCACGGATATCGCTTTGCCCTGTATCGGTTTGAATGAGAAACAGATCGATAAAGACAAGTATTATACATTGAGTGGCACTTCCATCTGCATCGAGAATGATGAGGGGATGGAGATGTGTGCTTTGAAAGTCGACAGCTTTACTGAAGCTGAAGCTCCAGCTGAAGAACTGGTCAATTTCAACTAGGAGGTCTCATGAACGTATTAAAAGCTATTCTTTTCGGGATCATCGAAGGTATCACGGAATGGATGCCGGTATCTTCGACAGCCCATATGAAGATCCTTAACGTGTTTTTTCCGTTGGATGTTTCCGCTGAATTCTATGAGGTCTTCGAAGTCGTCATTCAATTGGGTGCCATCCTGGCCCTGGTCATCGTCTTTTTCAATAAGATCTGGCCCTTTGGCAAGTCCCGTCATCCTTTAGGCAAGGGAATACTGTCTTATATTCGCAAGGATAAATTCATCCTGTGGCTGAAGATCGTTGTAGCCTGTCTGCCGGTCATCATCTTTGAACTGCTACTGGATGATCTGTTTGATTTCATCAATGAGAAAAACGAGATGATCTTTATCGGTATCGCTCTGATCCTGGTGGGTATCGTCTTCATCGTTGTGGAAGCTTTGATCAAAGGCAAGAAACCGAGTGTCGAATCGACCCGTTCGATCAGCTTTATGCAGGCTTTGATCATCGGTTTAGCTCAGTTGATCGCAGCCATCTTCCCGGGTGTTTCCCGTTCCGGTGCAACGATCATCGCGTCTTTGCTGCTGGGGATCTCCCGTCCTGCAGCGACCGAGTTCACTTTTGAAGTGGCGATTCCGGTCATGTTTGGAGCCAGTTTGATGGAAGTTCTTAAGTTTACGGGAACGGTCTCCTTTATGGAGGTTCTGACGCTGATCGTGGGCTGTGTCTCGGCTTTCGTCGTTTCTTTGTTTATGATCAGGTTTGTTTTGAACTATATCAAAAAGAACACTTTCACGATCTTTGGCATCTATCGGATCCTGATGGGTCTGATCATTCTGATCTTTTTAAGATAAATGGATATTAAAGGTTTGAGCGGAATCTTTCTGGAAGGCCTGCTGTCCTTCTTCTCGCCATGCGTACTGCCTTTGATCCCCTTGTATATGTCGTATCTGGCAGGGGAAAACAGACAGACGGATGAAGAAGGCAAGGTCACTTATCAAAAGGGAAAGGTTTTCCTTTCAACCTTTTTCTTTGTCCTGGGGATCTGTCTGACCTTTGTGTTGCTAAGTCTTTCCATGAACGCCTTAAGCTCTGCCCTGGAAAGATATGCCAAGGTCATTTCGATCATCGGCGGAACTTTACTGATAGTGTTTGGTCTTCATGAGTGTGGGCTGATCCATATCGATATTTTAAATAAGGAACTTAAACCCAAAATAAAGCTTTCATTGCAGAAGATGAACAGTTTCAAGGCTTTCCTTTTGGGTTTTGTCTTTTCTTTGGGCTGGTCACCCTGTATCGGACCCTTGCTGGCAAACGCGTTGCTTAAGGCGGCGACCTCGGCCGATGGTTATCTGTACATCCTTGCCTATGGACTGGGCCTGGTCATTCCGTTTCTTATCACGGGCTTATTTACCGAGAAGGTACTTAACTTCATCAGCCGCAACCGCAAGATCGTCAGATACGTGATGATCATTGCCGGTGTGGTGCTGATGATCTTCGGTGTCACCATGATCAGGGACGCCTCCAGGCAGATCGCTTCCATGGAAGAACTGGTCCAGCATTCTCAACAAAATGATGATGATAAGGATATCGGCAACTATCTGATCAATTATGAATTTGAAGACACCGATGGAAACAGTTTAAAGCTATCCGACTACAAGGGGAAGTATCTGTTTCTGAACTTTACGACCAGCTGGTGTACCTATTGCAAGATGGAGATCCCGGAATACCAGGCTTTTGCGGAAAATGAGGAAGTTGAATGTTTCTATGTCATGGCGCCGATCAATGAGTCCAATGGCAAAGAAGATATCGTAAATTTCGTAAAAGAAAATGAACTGACTTTGCCGGTGATCGTAGATGCGGACAATGTCTTATTCTACTATTGCGGGGTCAATTCATATCCGACGACTTATATCATCGACCCGGACGGCTATTTTGTCTGTTATGCCAGCGGGGCGATGTCTTTAGATGATTTCAATTCCTTCTTTGCCTATGCGAAGGATCTGAAGAACGACTGATCAAAGATCGGCATTATCAGGAAGATAGGAATCAAAGATGAAGCAATTGTAGTAGGGCTTTATCTTTTTAAATACTTCATCCGATCTGACGGTCCAGGCGACACATTCGCCTTTCAAGAGTTTTGAGACGATCCTGAAAGAGAAATTCTCGTAGCCTTTGCAGTCAAAGGCGACGTAATCGGGTCGGGTAAAGGCGTTTAATAAGAGATTGGAAAGGGCGAACTTGAGCAGCCAGGGGATCTTGCTTTCTTTGTCGGAAAGGAAACTGTAGGCCAGCTGGCCTCTGATGACCTGGGGTTCATGCATCCTGAGGTATCTGATGACCATCGGATTGAAGGACTCCATGTTGAAGAGACCCTGGTAGTCTCTGGTCATTTCAACGGCTTTTTTAGTCGTAGCGATGTAGTCTCCTTCGGATTTGATTTCGATGACTAAAGGCGTATCGGGTTTTAAACAGGCTAAAACATCCTTGAAAAGGGGTATCTTTTCATCTGTTTCCAGTAAAGAGTAACTTTGTAACTCCTCATAGGAACAGGAGGTCAGATCCTTGTCGATGCCGGTCATCCTTTTTAGTGAGGCATCATGGAAGACGACCAGCTGATCATCGGTTGTGAGTTGTACATCCAGTTCGATGCCGAAATCGTTGGCGACCGCCTTTTTAAATGCGGGCAGGGAGTTTTCGGGAACATCGAGGTTGTTGAAAAGACCCCGATGAGCCAGGAACTTCTTTTCGTATGGCTTCATGGCTTTCCGTCTTGAGAGTTTGGGACAGATCAGATAGAGATAGAGGATTATCAGGATCACTAAGATTATTATCATATCTTAATTATAGAACATAAAACAAAAAACCTTCCCATTGAGGGAAGGTTTTGATCAAAACAATTATCAGTTAGTAATTATTTGATGATCTTGGTAACAGAGCCAGAACCGACTGTTCTGCCGCCTTCACGAATAGAGAACTTGGTTCCTTCTTCCAGGGCGATCGGAGCGATCAGTTCAACTTCCATTTCAACGTGGTCACCAGGCATAACCATTTCAGCACCGCCTAAGCCTTTGACGATACCGGTTACGTCGGTTGTACGGAAATAGAACTGCGGACGGTAGTTGGCAACAAACGGTGTATGTCTGCCGCCTTCATCCTTGGTCAATACGTAAACCTGCGCATTGAACTGAGTATGAGGAGTAACAGAACCCGGTTTTGCTAA